>DAHWHT010000230.1 GCA_027335515.1 Clostridia bacterium | reverse complement strand
TCGGCGGGCCGAACCCCAGGCTGCCCTCCTTACCGCAAAACGAGGGGCAATACTTTACTGCCTGCCGACTGCGATGTCCAGCCATATGCTGCCAATGCCTGGGTTGCTTTCTAACGGCTCCTATCTACCCGCCGACCCGGGACGGCGGGCCGGGCGACTCGATGGGATCGGCGCGATGGTACTATCGCTCGCGCTACTACTCCTCGTGGTGCCGCTCGTCCTCGGGCCGGACGAAGGGTGGCCGGCGTGGGCTTGGAGTTGCCTCGCCGCCAGCATCCCGGCTTTCGCCGTCTTCGTCGCGGCGGAACGCCGGCTGACGGCCAGCGGTGGCCGCCCGGTGATTGACGTAGGCCTGCTGTCGCGACCCGCCGTTCTCTGGGGGACCGTCTCCCTGGCTGCGGCCATGAGCACTTACTTCGCGACCCTCTTCGTGCTCGCGCTCTATCTCCAGCAGGGGCTCGGCAGGAGTCCTCTGGAGTCCGGACTCGCGTTGGTACCTTGGGTCGCAGCCTTCGGCATCGCTGGCCCGGTGTCCGCGCGGCTGACCGAACGCACCCGCCTTCGGTCGGCTCCCGTCGGCTCGCTCCTGCTCGCCGCCGGCTTCGCCAGTATCTGTCTTACCCTGGTGGGCTGGGACACCGGCGGCCCCGTTCTCATGGTGCTGCTCGGGGTCTGCGGGCTCGGCTTCGGCCTGAGCTTCAGCGGCCTGCTCGCGCACCTGACCGGCGGGGTAACCCACAGCCATGCGGCAGACATGAGCGGTCTAATCAACACCGCCACACGGGTCGGCGGTGTCGCCGGCATCGCCCTCTTCGGCACGGCCTACCTCACCCTCGCGCCCGAGCCGGGCGCGCGCGCCGCGGTTCACGGCTTCGCGATCATCACCGCCGCCCTCGCCGCCACGGCGATGGGCGCCGCAGGGAGCGCCCAGCGGTCGATTCGCGGCAGCGTGGAGGCCGCTAGCCGCACCACCTAAACGGACGCTCGGCCGCGACCGCGCGTGGGGTTCTACGTTGGCGCGCCAAAAGAGGGCGGGGCGGAAGCTGCCGCACCAGACCGCGTGAGAAAAGGGGTTACCGCAACCGGGCGGGCGCATTGCCAACGCCTGGGCGGCGGGAGGATCCCACCCCCCACCTGCTGCAACGATCCGCGTATGCATGCGACAAGAACGTACCGCGCCCAAGAGGTGCTGACCCGTACGCCCCGGTGGCGCCGCCCGGGCCACAGACGGACCCGAGCGTCGCCGCGCCCTGGCGCCACCATCCCCAGCGGGGGACACGTGGCCACCTGCGACGAGCCGGCCGCCCTCTTGCGTGAGGGAAACGTCGGCGAAGCGGTTCGAGCCGACAATGAGAGCTGGGCCGCACCCGCGCCAAGGGTGTCTCCGCCGTCCAACGACGGGGCCTGGACAGACAAAGGGCCCCGGTCTGGATCGCGAAAACCTATGGGGTCAGCGGTCGGTTGGACACATGAAAGCGCGTAGTGACGCGGGTTCCGCCTGACCATCGCCCGTCTCTCGACTCCACATGAATAGCAATTTGACCATGTTTTGCCGGGCAGAGAGTTGCGAAACGGCGTCCGATGTGTCATAACTAGGACTATAGGACCGCCGATTAGTCCTAATCATGACGCCAGGGGGTCGCCGCCGTGGCTGGACCAGCCGCCGAAGACCTCGCCGCTGTGCTCCGGCGCCACCACGTCCTGGACATGCCATCTCTGCGTCGCGCCTTTCCGCAGCGCTCCCAGCGCAGCATCATGCGCGACCTGGCGGCCGTGGGCTACCTATCCAGTTGCAACAACTCCGGCGGCTTCTACACGCTGCGCGACATCCCCGAGTTCGACGCCGACGGCCTCTGGCGGCACGAACAATCTATCTTCTCGCGCCACGGAACACTGAAGGCTACGGTGCGCCACCTGGTCCGCACTGCCGAGAGCGGGCGCACGCAGCACGAATTGCAACAGCGGTTGCAGGTCCGGGTCCACAACACGTTGTTGGAACTCGTCTCTGCCCGCGAGATCGCCCGCGAGGCGATCGAGAAGCTGTTTGTGTACGTCAGCGCGGACTTTGCCGTACAAGCCACACAACTCGCTCGGCGCCGCGCCTGGCTGCAGCAAGCGGAGGCGCCGCCGTCCTTGGGGCCGAACGAGGTCATCGCCGTCCTGCTGGCGATGATCCAACACGAGGCACGTCAGCCAGATCAAGTGCTTGCCCACCTCCGAGCCGAAGGCCACCCAGTGTCCCTGGCCCAGGTGGAAGAGGTCTTTGTTCGGTATGCGCTCGGCGGTAAGAAAAACCGCCTCTCGCCGCCCTAGCCGCCCTCCGCGCGTTGTTGCGGCAGGTCCAAGCGGCCCAAGACCAATGCCGCCTCTCGTTGACCGAGGTCGCCGCCAGCACCTCGCCCTCCACGGCCCCCTGTCCCCGCTGCGGTGGCCGGATGCTGGTCCAGAAGACGATCCACCGCTACGTGGTCACCCTGGCCCACGGGCGCGTCCGGGTCAACGAAACCGTGCAGGTCTGCGCCGCGGGCTGCGTCCTGCCCTCGGGCGCCCGCCTGACCCACCGCTCCGGCGAGTTGCGCCGCTTGGTTCCGCCGGGCAGCGTGTTCGGCTATGACGTCGAGGTCGCCGTCGGGCTGGCACGCTTCCTGCGGCACCGCCAGCGCGAGGAGATCCGCTCCGAGTTGGTCAGCACGCACGGCGTGACCCTTTCCAGCGGACAGGTTAGCGCCCTCGCCAACCGCTTCGCCCGCCATCTGCAGGTGCTGCATACGGCCAAAGCCCAGGAAATTCGCGCGGCGATGGAGGCTGACGGAGGGTATCCGTTACATGTTGATGCCACTGGCGAGAACGGCCGAGGGACGCTCTTGGTGGCCTATGCCGGCTGGCGGCACTGGGTGCTCGGCGCCCGCAAGTTGGAGACCGAGCACGCCGACGCCATCGTGCCCCTCCTGCACGGCGTGATCCGGGACTTCGGCCCTCCCTGCGCCTTTGTCCGAGACCTCGGTCGCGCCGTGACCGAGGCCGTCAATACGGCGCGCCAGTCCTTGCCACGGCCTGTGCCGGTCTTTGCCTGCCACCAGCATCTCCTCCGCGACATCGGCACCGATCTGCTCAAACCCGCCTACGATCGATTGCGCGCCCTGTTCCGAGACCTTGGTGTTCGCAGCAAACTCGGCACCCTGGTCCGCGACCTCGGCCGCCGCCTCGGCGACCGGGTCCCGGCCCTGCGCCTGGAGGTGCGGCACTGGGCAGAGGAGCAGGCCGCGCTCCCCGCGGGTAGCGCCGGGCTGGCCGTGGTTCGCGCCTTGGGCCAGTGGGTGCTCGACTACGCGGACGACGGGCGGCATCGCGGCTTCCCCTTCGATCGCCCCTATCTGGACCTCTACCACCGCTGCCTCGTCGCCAGCCAGGTCACGGCCCGCCTGGCGGCGCAGGCCCGGGGCGACCGGGTGCTGGACACCACCTTGCAGCGCTTGCACCAGACCCTGAGCCCGGTGCGGGCCGAGGTCGCCTTCCGGCAGGTGGCGCGGGGGCTGGAGGCGCGCTGCCGCCTCTTCGACGAACTCCGCGACGTCTTGCGTCTGGACCGCGAACCCGCCCCCGCCGGCAGTCCTGATCATGACAAGCCCGCCGCTGAAACCCCTGTCACCCTGCGGGAGGTGGAAAACGCCTACGACAAGTTCGTCTCTGCCCTGCGCGCCCGCCGGGCCACGCCACGACTCCCCCGCGACGATCAGGAGGCGCTCGACCTCGTCCTCCGCCACCTCGACCACCATGGCCCCTACCTCTGGGGCCACGTCTTGCCTGGCCCGCAGCCCGGGACCGTCCGCGTCGTGGCGCGCACCAACAACATCTTGGAGGGCTTCTTCCACACCATGAAACACGGCGAGCGACGGCGCAGCGGCAGGAAGATCCTCACCCACGACTTTGAAGCACTACCCGGCGAGGCCGCGCTGGCCAGCAACCTCACGCACGACGACTACGTCGCCCTGGTCTGCGGCAGCTTGCACCAACTGCCCGACCTCTTTCGACCTCTTCAGTGCCCTGGACTCCGATCCCGCGTGCCCCACTCCCGGCCCTTCCCCCGATCATCCCGCCCGCGTCACGGCCGCCCTACCGCTCGCCGACCGCCGTCTCATCCGCATCAAGGCGTTCCGCGAGCACCTCGCCGCGGCTGCCCGCCGCTAGCGGGCCCCCCGCGCCTGGCTCCCGCCGAATCCAACCGACTTTTGACGCCATAGGCGAAAACGCAGCGGAAAGGGACGCGTCCGCGACGGAGCGTGCTCGTTCGAAGCTGGCGAGGCGGTGTGAACCATGGACTTGGAAACGCAGGTCGGACAATTGTTCGTCTTCGTGATGCGTGACTCCTCGGAGCGGATGCACCCCCACGATTGGGCCTTTCTAAAGCGATTCCGACCCGGCGGCTTGATCGTCTATCCGAGGCACGTCCAGTCGCGCCACCAGATCGCGGGCTATCTATCGGAACTGCAGGGGGCTGCCTTGGAACTTGGCGTCCCCGGCCCCCTGATCGTGTGCGTGGATCACCGCGGGGGAGACCAGGCGATTCTCGCGCCCGACGCGGGCGGGCTGGAGTTCCCCGCGCCCATGGCACAGGCGGCGATCACCACCGACCATGAACGCGCCGGCCAAGAGATCGGCGGCGCGCTGGCGCGCGACGGTCTGGACGTAGGATTCAACCTCAACCTGGCTCCCTACGGGGATTTCCTTGAGAACAAGGACATCCAGCGGTTCGTATTCGGAAACTCCATGATGGGCGCCGACCCGCACGTCAACGCCGCCCTGTCGGTCGGCCTCATTCGCGGCATGCGGGCGGAGGGCATGGGCACCACATACTGCGTCTTCCCCGGAGGGTACGGCAGTTCGGATCGTGATCCACACCACTTTGCGGGGATCATCGCCGGGAGCCGGCAGGAGCTGGATCGCCACCTGATCGCCCCGCGGGCCGCGCTCGCCACGGGGGTCGACGCGGTCATGCTGTCCCACTTCCAGTACCCGGCGCTTGACGCGGCATCCCAACCGGCGACCTTCTCCAAGCCGATCATTCAGGGGTTGTTGCGCGGAGAGTTGGGGTACCAAGGCCTCGTGATCACCGACGACATCGCCATGCGCGGCGCGGTGGATGTCGCCGGAAGCAGCGGGGAGGCGGCCGTCCGCGCCATCGCGGCCGGGGCCGACCTCGTCCTGTGCGCCGGTTGCGCGGGATGGCAGGAGCGCAACGCGGTGGTGGAGGCGGTGCGTCAGGGAAGGATCTCCGCCCGACGCATGGAGGACGCAGTGGAGCGGGTCCTGGCCCTCAAGGCACGACTGGTCCGCGGGGTCCCGGCGGCGCGGCGGGTCCCAGATCCGGTGGACGCCGGTCGCATGGCGTACTGGATGGAGCGGTCGCTGACGTGGTACAAGCCCCCGACGCCGGACGGCGGCATCGCCGCGCGGCCCGCACGGCGCACGGTGGCGGCGGCACGATGGGTCCACTTCCTGGACGCGGCGGTGCACGTGGGCGGTCGCGTGGTGGAGCCGGTGTTGCTGCCCTGGCAGAACGAACTGGCACAAGAGGCCGGCGCCGACGATCGCGCCCGGATCCTCGCCAGTACGGCGGTGGGGGACCGTGTCCTCTTCGGAACGGGCAGCGTCGGCGACCTGTGCCTCGCCCAAGAGCTGGCTCGTGCGGGCCGCGAAGTCTGGGTTGCGCACGCCGGCAGGGTCTTCCAGGTGCTGCGGACACCGGACATCCCCGTCGTCCTGCTCACGTACAGTCACGGCCCGACGGTCAGCCGGAAGGCGGTTGAGGTGTTTTACGGACTGAGCCAAGCCCGCGGCCGAACCCCGGTGGATCTGCCGGTCTGATCCATAAGGGTGACGCTCCCAACCCATACAGCGTCGGGGATGCGATGGCCTTGCTGTCGGGCGGCCGGAGCAGCGGCCCGCCCCGCTATGCGTGGGGGGACCTCGCTAACAGGCCGGCGATCGCGGCGCGGTGCGGGAGCGCCGGAATCGCTCCCGACCGCGTGCAGGCCAGGGCGCCTGCGGCCATGCCCCAGCGCAGCGCGGCTTCCAGGGGCCGGCCCTCGGCCAGCCCGGCCGCCAAGGCGCCGGCCAGGGCGTCTCCGGCCGCAGTGGTGTCGACCTCCGGCACCCGGAAAGGGGGGAGCGTCATGGGTGGCCTGCCCGGGGCGTGGAGGACGGCCCCCTCGCCGCCCCGGGTCACCACGACCGCCCCGGGGGTCCGCGCGGCCAGCGCCTGGCCAGCCGCCTCCAGGGCGGCCCGCTCCGGCCCGTTGACCAGGACCACGCCGCTCTTCCCCAGGAGCGCCTCAAGTTCCGGCGAGGGCGGGGGCACCGGCGCTGGCGTGAAGACGACCACCGCCTCCCCCTCTTGTGCCAGCTCGGCGGCTCGCAGGGCGGTCGATAGCGGCACCTCGGCCTGCAGCAGGACGACGTCGGCGTCCTGCAACAGCGGGCGCGCGGCGTCCACGTCGCCCGCCGACAGCGCCCCGTTCGCCCGGGCTACGACCGCGATTCGGTTCTCCCCCCCGGCCTCAACCGTGATGGCGGCCACCCCGGTCCCCAGGTCCGGGTCGCGCCGGACGTTGGTGGCGTCGATTCCCTCGGTGTCCATCTGCGCCAGGAGGGTGTCCCCGAAGGCGTCGGTACCCACGCGCCCGACCATGGCTACACGTGCACCCGCCCGCCTGGCGGCGACCGCCTGGTTTAACCCCTTGCCGCCGGGAAAAAGGAAGAAGCCGTCGGCCCGCACGGTCTCCCCCGCCGCGGGCGAGCGGGCCAGGCGCACTACCAGATCCATGTTGAGCGACCCCACAACCACGACGCGCCCACCGTCCACGCCCCCACCCCTTCCGGCCATGCGACTCAGGAGGGGCGGCGGCCCGGGGTGAACCGCACCCTCGCCCCTCGTCGTTCACAAGTGTGCCCGCAGCCACTGCGGGATGACCTCCACCGTCTCTGGATCCAGGCGGATCTCGGGGTGGTTGTATCGGAGGCCGGCGGACAGGGCCGCGGGCGAAGGGGGGTTCGCTGGCCTGGCCAGGCTCTGCAGCAACGCCTGCGCGCCCTCCGGCGGCCCGGGATCGGGGGCGATGGGCTCCTCCCCGGCCAGGAACCGGGTGCTGACTGCGTCATAGAGCGCCGGTCGGGCGTCGCCGTTGCCGACTGCGGCGGCCTGCGCGGCGAGTTGGGAACGCCCCACCATGCCCACCGGCCGCCCGGCGGCGCGGTGGGCACCAGGCCCGCCAACGGGATGTCCGGAGCGGCCGCCGGGTAGTTCAGGGCGTGCAGCGCGCCATCGCTGTTGGTGACAGCGAAGGTCCGGTTCCGCCGCACCGAGTCCTGGCGAGCCAGCGTGCGCGCCGAACTGGCGAGCTCGTCGACATGGCTCTGCATGCTGACCTTCCCACACAGCGCCCGCGGGTTCCGGCGAGCGCGCGGGCCGGACGCCCGCTTGTCATAGCGCAACCGACCGGGACCGGGGCTCGGACGCAGGGCAGCTTGGCGGCCGTCGGCGAGGTGTCCACTGGGAAAGGGTTCTGCGGCGCCACTGGGAAGTCCTGGCCGGCGCTACCCGCCCACGACGGTAGGGCGTCACCGCGCGGCCAACGTGGAGGGAATCAGGCCGTTACGCGAGGGAGTGATCATCGGCACAGTACCGAGGTCGGCACGGTTCGTGCCGTGCCGATGGAGCGAGCAAACACCCAAAATGCTGCTCCGCATCAAGTTCTTCGCCCGGCACTGCCACGATCCGGTCGGCGTCGTTCCCCGGTTCCGCGCCGCATCCGCCTCGACGCCGACGTCACCCTGGAGCTCCACAACCCCAAGGCCCCCTGCTCGCCTTGGCCCTCTGCTCCGTGCTCCATGCTCCATGCCTGTTCCGCCAGCCGGTCTCCCGGGCGTTTGCGCGCTCCTGCCTCAGTTCGTGATCCTCCCTCGGCCCACAGTCCCCTTGGGCGGACCGTGGGCCACCTCACGCCATCTTCAGTGCCGGCTTCTCACTCGCCAAGTGGAACCTCTTACTCGACCAGTGCCAGCAGCGCGTCCGCCAGCTCCGTAGGATCGGTGGTCGACGCGAAGTTATAGACCTGGACGTGGTTGTTGCCAGCCGCGATCTTGTTGTACGCGGCCATTGTGTTGTCATGGTCGGCGCCGTAGCCGACGATTGCCACCGCGATGTAGATGTGACCGTGCGCCCTCGCACACTCGGCCTCGAACTGAGCCATGTCCTCGGCTTCGCCGTCGGTCACCACAAGGAGCACCAGCGCCGGACGGTCTTCCTCGGCCTTCTTGCCGAACTCCTCCAGGTAGTCCTCGACCACGAGCTTCCATCCCGGCATGATCCGAGTGCCGCCACCCGGGGCGAACCGGGCCCACTTCTCCCGCCAGTTGGCGGGGGTCAGGTCTCCGACCTCCTCGGCCTCGCTGCTGAACACGACGGTCATCAGGCCGCCCGCGTCCTCACCGGCTGCGGCTTCGGCCTCGGCCTGAGAGTCCGCCGCACCCAGCGATGCGACGATGGTGCCAAGGGCCTCCGTGACGACGCCCCACCGCGACACATTGGCGCCGTGGGCGGCAGCGTAGTTCATGGAACCCGACTTGTCGATCAGCAGGACGGGCTCGATCTCGATGCCTACGGGTGCGATGGGCTTGATATCGGCCATGGTTATAAGTCATCTCCTTCTCGTCGCCGATGCTGCGGGTCTAGAGCGCGTCCATGGGCGAACCGCTGGTCTTGCGAGACGTTCCGCTCGGCGCAGCCGGAGCCGGCGGTGCAGCCGATGCAATGCCGAGACTCGCCAGCACCTCATCTGCTGCCGCCTGTTGCGCCAGATGCGCGCTATGTACCTGAGTGCTATCACCCCCTAAACCGCCCGTGAGCGCCGCATCTGCCTGCTCCTCGGCCAACCGGGCGTTAACCTTGTCCCTCACCTGATCGAACGAGGGAATGACATGGCTCGTCGCCGAGTTGACCGCCTTCATCGACTCGTTGATGTTGTGCTGCATAGCGGCCTGGTCGATCTCGGTCGTCAGTTGCTGGGTTTCGGCCATCTTCTGGTGCAACTGGTCGGTGTTGTCCCGGAACGCCTGCTGTGCCTGATCCGCAGCAGCCTTCGCCTGGTCATACGCCGGCTGCTCCGAGGCGATCAGGTTGCGCACAGCCACGATCTGGAGCGCGATGGCTTGGGCAGCGTCCTGATGCCCAGCGGCCACAGCAGCCCGCGCCTGGCTCTCCAGGTTGGCCTGTTGGGCCATGTCTCGTTGCAGCTTGTTGCCCAAGGTGTTCGCCTCGGCGATCACCACGGCGCAGGCGTGCTCCAGCTTGTCGTGCTGATCCTGCAGCTCACGGATCGCCAAGTCCAGCTGAGCCTTGGGATCGGCATGTGCGTCGATGGCCTCGCTCACCTTGGCCTTGGCCAATTCGTTTTCCCTTTGAAAAATCTCTCGCCATCTGAAAGGCATCGTACAACCATCCTTTCGTTACCGCCATGATTCTGCGCAGGAGCGGCTTGTCCTAGCAACGCAGGTACAACTTAGCAGGGGCCCTGGCGCCGCTGGGTGTCGAGGTCCCTGCTGGCCGGTCTATGCGCGTTTCAACTCCAGTGAGCCGGCCGCTTGCTCGACACGTAGATGCAGGCGATCAGTTTGCCGATCCATATGGTCAACCATGAACGGCACGGCTCTGTCGCTGAATAAACGCCACCGAGGCGGTCGTCCTCCGTCCTGGGCCGCTTCTTGTTTGTCAGACGCATCAGCCATCCTGTCACCGCCCGCATACCCACCATATCACCGAAAGAGCGGCATAGGAAACCGCGGAGCGGTTCGATGGTCGCCGGCCGGTAAGCGGACGCGGAGCACGCGGGCGCCACGGGGCGAAACCGCCGGCGGTGGCCGTCTTGGCGTGATGGCGGTGCCATGCATCGCATGCCCGGGGTCGCAGACGGCAGGTGCATGGCTCGGATGGGCCATGCACAGCGGGCCGGCAGGTCGGCTCGGCAGGCGATAAGGCTGGCGCACCCTGCGGATGCCGGCGACGGTTCGCGCTCCAGGATCGGCCTGGGCAGCCCCGGTAAACGACCGCCTGATCCGCCCTCGCCCCAGCCACTGGGCAACCGCGCCGGCCGGGTGGACGCGCTACTGGTACTCGTCGCGGAATCGCTCGCAATACGTGTCCCCGTGTCAACTTTGCCGGCGAGCCTCTGGGGGCGAGTGCTTCGGCGCTCTATCCGGGAAGGTGACGTACCCACGATCGCCGTATTCTACTGGCCCGGACTCGCGCGGACTTCCGACCACGCAATCCACTGAGCGTTCGCTTGGGTGCGTGGCGCAGGCGGGGCCATGACCTGACCCGGGCGGGGAAATGCGTTTCCGTGTACCGGCGTGCGGTGCGGTTCACGGCTGTAGCCCCTGCGTTCACGGCCGGCAAAGGGCACCCCGGGTTCTGGGACGGAGCAACGGCCAAGGAGATGCGATCCGACATCGCCACGCAGGCGCACACGCCATCGCAGGCCCAGCATCTGCGCGACCTCGTGGCACTGCGTCGCGTCCGCGACCGGATCGACCGGGAGTACGCCTACCCCCTGGACATCGCGGCGCTCGCCCGCGGCGTGAACATGTCGGCCGGCCACCTCAGCCGCCAGTTCCGGCGCGCCTACGGGGAGCCGCCCTACAGCTACCTGATGACGCGCCGCATCGAACGCGCGATGGCGTTGCTGCGGCGCGGCGATCTCAGCGTCACCCAGGTATCCATCGAGGTTGGCTTCACCTCGCTGGGTACCTTCAGCACGCGCTTCACCGAATTGGTCGGCATGCCGCCCAGTTCCTACCGGCGCCTCCCCACGCACGCAGCCGCGGGGCTGGCGCCTTGCGTAGCGAAGCAGGTGACCAAACCGGTCAGAAATCGAGAAGCGCCGGTCGCGGAGGCGCCCCTATGCTAAAGGCGCCGGCCGCGTGCGGCCGATCCCATTCGAGGAGTGACGGCCATGAAGATCACGATCCACCAGACCTTTTTGCCGCACCACGACCCGGAAGCGTCGCTGGCCTTCTACCGGGACACACTCGGCTTCGAGGTCCGCGGCGACGTTGGACGAGGCCAGATGCGCTGGATCGCGGTCGGCCCCGCCGATCAGCCCGACACGTCCATCGTCCTGTCCCCGCCGGCCGCCGCACCTGGCGTCACGGACGACGAGCGGCACACCATTAGCGAAATGATGGCCAAGGGCACTTACGCCATGGTCATGTTCGCCACCAAGGACCTGGACGGCACCTTCGCGCGACTGCGGGATCGCGGCGCCGAGGTCGTCCAGGAACCGACCGGGCAAGCGTGGGGGATCCGCGACTGCGCCTTCCGGGATCCCGCCGGTACGCTGGTCCGGATCCAGGAGTTGCGCTGAGCGGGTCGGCCCGCAGGTTGTGGACGGATCATAGGGAGACGGATGCGGGAGTGCCGGCGGTGGACTGGGGTGCGCCCGGGCGGCGTTGCCGCGGCGGGCCTGGGCGTCCATGGCATCGGGCGAAGCGGTGGAAGGTCCGGCCGCCGCGGGGGCCGTCGGCCCGCAGGCGCCGGCGGACCCGTTGCTGCCGACCATCGGCGCGGCCCTGGGCCAAGGTCAAGCGGCCTGCTCGTCACCCCACCCAGCGCCCCCGCCGAAACGGTTGACCGCGACGCACCCGTGCGCCGCCCGCTCCGGCCAACCGGCGTGACGGCGATCTCCGCGATCACGGCCCGCCCATCGGCGGCGGATTCCCCAGGCCCAGGCGGTGCACGGCACCGCCGCCCGCGCCGACGCCCGGCGAGGGCGGCCGACGTCGCAAAGCGTCTCCGCAGCGCGCCGCGCGCTATCCCCCGCGGGCCATGGCCGAAGCGACGGCGAGCAGCACCAGCCCGACGCCGACCAGCCCGAGCGACCACAGGCCCCAGTGCTCCAGAATCCCTTCGATGGCGGGCGTCGGGCCCGGTTGCGGGTCCGTCTCCTGGGCATGCCGCTGCTCCCGATCGACGCGCTTCGCCTCGCGGATGGAACCCCAGATCGCGAGCACGAGCGCCGCCAGCCAGCACAGCAGCATCAGGTCCATCGCGATGTCCACGACCAGCGGCGGCTGCTGCAGGGGAAGCGGGACCGTCGGCACCGCAGCGACCCACGAAGTCAGATGCGCCACACCTCCCAGCCGCGACGTGCCGGCCGCCCTCAGGTCGACAGGGCCTCCAGTTGCACGCGCAGGGCCGCCCGCCAGCGGCCGCCGGGGAGGAGTTCCAATAGACCCGCCGCAATGCCGCGCGCATCCAGATTAAAGGCATCCGGCGCACAGGTGTACGGCTCAAGGCAGACCGCGCCCAACGTGCGTGGGCTGTATACCACCCAGTGGGCGAAGGAGGCGTCGGCCCGCACCGTCAACCGCAGCCCCCCCGCCGGGTCCACCAGGGCGGCCTCGCTCCAACCTCCGGCATCCGCCTCGAGCCTGGTGAAGGGGTCGTCCAACGACCGGCCCCCCAGCGGCCGCCCCCCGCGCAGGTCGTACGGTCCCTCGGCCGCCAGGCGGCGCCCGGTGGGCAGCAGTTCCGGCGTCAGCTCCCAGCGTGCCGCCGCGGGGACGTGCACCACGCAGTCGCCGCGCTGACCGCCGGCAACCAGCGGGGTGCGGAAGTATGGGTGCCATCCATAACCAAAGGGGAAGGGCGTGTCGCCGACATTACACACCTCGATATCGTGGCCGTAACCCCCGGCATCCACCCGGTGCGTCACGTCCAGCGTGTAACGGCCGGGGAAGGCCTCGGGGGCCACCCCAAGGTTCGCATGGTCGATGTGGGTACGCACCCACGCCCCGTCGTCGGTCGCCGCCGCCTCCGACACCGTCCAGGGCGCCATACCCACAAAGCCGTGCAACGGATGGCGCCCCCCCTGGATCTGGTGGGTCGTACCGCGGTAGGGATAGGTCCCGTCCCGCACGCGGCCTGGAAATGGAAACAGGATCGGAGCCCCGGCGCCCCACCCCACGCGCGCCAGCTGCTCCGGCGGCGGGGCCTGCAGCACCTCCACCGCCGGCCAGGCCGGCTGGGGCGCAAGGCGCAGCGACGCCAGTTGGCTGCCGACCTGCGGCAGCACCAGACAGCGCACGCCGTCCGGACCGAGCAACTCCACCCCGGCATCCGTAGTCCGCACGTCAAACACCCAGAGCGCCCCCCTCCGGCCAGGCACACCCGCTCGTACCTTCCGCCATTCCGCCCGGCCGCCGCCGCTCCTGCCGATGCCGGCCGCCCAGGAGAACGCCGCCGCCGGGCGAAGCTGAAACCGCGGAGGGGGCGGAACGCGTGCGCACCACGCTGGGAACCGACGGGATACGAACGGAGGCAGAGGGCCTGCGTGCGCAATTGCTGCGCTGGAGGCGGCACCTTCACCAGCACCCGGAGCCCTCCTTCCAGGAGACCGAGACGGCCGCCTTCATCGTCGGCGAACTGGAGGCGATGGGGCTGCGGCCGACGCGGCCCCTGCCCAACGCCGTCAGCGTGGACATCGGCCCGGCCGGAGGGCGGCGCGTCGCGCTGCGCGCGGACATCGACGCCCTCCCCATTCAGGAGGAGACCGGACTGCCGTACGCCTCCACCCGAGCCGGGCTGATGCACGCCTGCGGACACGACGGACACACCGCGATTCTGCTCGGGATCGCGCGCCTGTTCGCCTCTCGCGCCGACCGCCTGCCGGGCCAGGTGCGACTCCTGTTCCAACCAGCCGAGGAAGTCCCACCCGGCGGCGCAGAACCGATGATCGCCGCGGGCGTGCTGGAGGGGGTCAGCGCCATCGCCGGCCTGCACCTGTGGGCCACCCTCCCCAGCGGCCAAGCGGTGGCCACGCCGGGGCCGGCGTGGGCGGCGGCCGACCGCTTCCGCGCCGTCTTTCACGGTCGTTCCGCCCACGGCGCGCAGCCCCACCGCGCGATCGACGCCCTCGAAGCGGCGTGCCGGGCGGTCGGCGCCCTGCAGACCATCGTCAGCCGCCGCGTCGATCCGGTGCAGACCGCCGTCGTCAGTGTCGGGACCCTGCACGCCGGCGAGGCCTTCAACATCATCGCGGGCCACGCCGCGCTTGAAGGAACCGTCCGCGCCTTTGACGAGCGCATCCGCCGCCAGATCCGGGACGCGGTGGGCGACATCCTGCGCCAGACGGCGGCGGCCGCCGGCGCGACCGTCGACCTGGACTACACCGACGGCTACCCGCCCTTGGTCAACGACCCAGAGGTCGCGGCCCGCGCGCACCGTATCGCCGCGGAGATCCTCGGAGCCGGCGCGGTCCATGCCGGACCGCTTGAAATGGCGGCGGACGACTTCGGGCGCTTCCTTCAGGTCGTGCCCGGTTGCTACCTGACCCTCGGGGCCGGCGGCCCCGACCCGGAACGGGGCTTTCCGCACCACCACCCGCGGTTCACCATCGATGAGGGGGTGCTGCCGAGCGGCGTGGCGATCCTGGCCGGCGTTGCCGTGGAAATGCTCACCGCATCCTGATCGGCGCCAGGGGTTGCACCCGGCCGCACGAAGCGCCACCATGTGCCGGCGGGCCGGAGCGGACAAAGCGTGCAACCGTCCGACGGGTGCATGATGGAGTGTGGACGTGTGGCGACGGGAAGCGCGACGACAGACCTGTGCGTGCTCGGGGGCAGGTCGCATCCAGAACTGACGGCCGGCGTCTGTGACGCCCTGAACGTCCCTGCGGGCGCGGTGGAGATCTTTAAGTTCCCCAACGACAACACCTTCGTGCGGATCCGCGAAAACGTGCGCGCGCGCGACGTGTTTGTGTTGCAAACACCCAGCCCGCCCGTCGATGAGCGGGTGATGGAACTCCTCATCATGATCGATGCCCTGCGGCGCGCCTCGGCCGGCAGGATCACCGCGGTCCTCCCATACTTCCCCTACGCGCGCTCGGATAAGAAGGACGAAGGCCGCATCCCGATCACCGCCCGGCTGATCGCCAACCTGCTGGAGTCGGCGGGGGCGGACCGCATCCTGACCTTGGACCTGCACGCCCCGCAGATCCAGGGGTTCTTCAACATCCCGGTCGACAACCTCTCCGCCACAGACCTCGTGGCCGACCACCTGCGCGGCCTTGCCCTGCCCGACCCGGTGGTCGTCGCGCCGGACGTCGGACGGGCCGCGCTCTGCCGCAGCTACGCCCGCCGCCTCGGAGCGGGCCTGGCACTGATGGACAAGCACCGCGAACGGTCGGAGGTCACCTTTCGCAACCTCATCGGCGATGTGCGCGGCACCAGCGCCATCCTGCTCGACGACGAACTGGATACGGCCGGATCGCTGCAGCGTGCCACGGAATACCTGATGGCGCACGGTGCCGCCCGGGTGGCGTACGGCTGCGTCCACGCGCCGCTGAGCGGACCGGCGGTGGAACGACTGCGCAACCTGCCCGTGCGCGCCGTCGTCGTGACGGACTCCTTCCCGATCCCGCCCGCCAAGCGCGTGCCGCAGATGCAGGTGCTGTCGGTGGCCCCGCTGCTGGCCGAGGCCATCCGCCGCATCCACGACGGTCGCTCGGTCAGCCAACTCTTTGAAGGCTGAGGGAAACGGACGATCCGCGGGCGCGGCCGGGTCCGATCAGTGGCCGAGCCAGGCGGCGATGGCCGGGACCACGGCCCGCACCGCTTGGCCGCGGTGCCCCAGGGCATCCTTCAGCGCTGCCGGCTGCTCCGAGAGCCGCCGGCCATCGGCCAGCAAAAACACGCGATCGTAGCCAAACCCGCCGTCGCCCCGCTGGTCGGCGGCAATGAATCCGCGCACCTCGCCCTGCCCGAGCACCACTCGGCCGTCCGGCAGCCGCAACGCGACCACCGAAACCATGCGCGCCCCCCGCCGCGGCGGCGGCACCGCGGCCAGACGCTCCAGCAGGGCGGCATTCAGCTCAGGACCGGCGAGGGCCTGGTCGGCGGGACCGAGGGCGAAGCGGGCGGAGTGCAGCCCCGGCGCCCCGTCCAGGGCATCGACTTCAATGCCGGAGTCGTCGGCCAACACGGCGCGCCCTGCCCCCGGCGGCACGGCGGCCAGCTTGCGGCGCGCGTTATCCTCGTACGTCGCGCCATCTTCCTTCCCCGGAGGACAACCGACCGCGTCCAGCCCGACCACCCCCAGACGCGCGGCCAGGTCGGCATCGAGGGCCGCCAGGACCAGTCGACGCAACTCCGCCAACTTGCCCGGGTTGGTCGTCGCCATCACCAGTTGCCGCGACGATCGGTCCGCGCGCATCGACCTACCCCCCACGCCGACCGCTGCCGGCGGGCCGCGGCTGCCCGACGGCGGCTGCCCGTTCCCCCAGGGCCTCGCGCTGCGCCCGCACGAGTTGGGCGATGCCCGCCCGGCCCAGTTCGACCAGGGCGTAGAACTGGTCGAGTTCAAACGGGCTGCGCTCGGCGGTGCCCTGCACCTCGACCAGCCGTCCCGCGCCCGTGCCGACGAGGTTCATATCCACCTCGGCGCGGCTGTCTTCGGCATAGGCCAGATCCAGCATCGGTGTGCCCGCCACCACGCCGACGCTGACGGCGGCGAGAAAGTCTGTCACGGGAAGCCACGGAAGGTCGCCCCTCGCCTGCAGCAGCGCCAACGCGTCCACCACCGCGACGAACGCACCGGTGATGGCCGCGGTGCGCGTGCCGCCGTCGGCCTGGAGGACGTCGCAGTCGACCCACAGGGTACGCTCACCCAACGCCTCCATGCGCACGACCGAGCGCAGCGCGCGGCCGATCAGGCGCTGGATCTCCATCGTCCGACCACCCTGCCGGCCCCGGGCGGCCTCGCGCGGGTTGCGGGTGTGGGTGGAGCGCGGCAGCATGCCGTACTCGGCGGTCAGCCAGCCCTGGCCGCCACCCCGCAGGAAGGGCGGCACCCCGGACTCCACGGAAGCCGTGCAGACCACGATCGTATCTCCGCACGCCACACGCACCGAACCCTCCGCATGCTTGAGGTAGCCGCGGTCGATCGCCACCGGGCGCATCTCATCCGCGCCCCTGCCGTCTCCCCTGGCCCCCGCCATGCTTCGCCCCCCTCCGTGCCCCAACCGCGTCACAACGCACCGATACCGTCGGCGTCCGCCCGCACGGCAACTTCCAGCGGGATGGTCGCCACCGTCCGGCCGTCCACCTCCAACGCAACCTCGTGGCGGCCGGCACTGCGAAAGTGGACCCCGCTGAAGGCCGTCAACACCGTGCAACTGGAACGATCGCGATCCGGTTGCACCGCCGATGGTGAACCCGCCGCCAGCGTACCGCCGTCCGGCTCGATCAGCAGCAGGCGCGCCTGGTGCTCACCGGGCGGCAGGGCCCACACCTTGGCACAGGCACACAGGCGGCGGCGGGCCGGCAGGGCGCGCACCACAATCCCATCGCAGACGTCATGCAGGTGCACCCGCTGCCAGGCGTCAATGGAAAAACTCTCGGCGACTAAGAGGGAGGCGCTGCCCCACTGCCCGCCGCTGCCCAACCCCGTGGTGGCGCCCTCCTCGTTTTTGAAGGTGGTCGCGACCGAGACCTCCACCCGGCCCCAGTCTCGCACCCACCACCCCTGTGGAGCAAGCCGGCTGCGACCACGGCGTCGGGATGCGTCCGGACCGGTCCAACCGGGTGCGGCGGCCGCAACCCACCGCCGCACCAATTGTACACCGGCCAGGCGACAATTGGCAGACTTTACGTTCGTCTCGCCACCTCATAGACTCGTTCATGCCGAAGGTCGCCCCGAGCACACCGCCCCGCTTGCTCTGGCAGGCACCGGACCCCCAACGATGGCCGCCTCCGGCGGCCGGGGAGGGCTGCCCGTGACCATCGCACCCGAGCCCCGCCCGCTTCCACCGCCCCAGGTGACGACCGCACCACAGCCGGACGCCGACCCGCGGGAGGAGGATGCCCTTACCCCCGCCGTCTGCGTCGCGTCGGACCTCACCGAAACCGGCCGCAGCGGTGTGCGCTGGCTCGTCGTTGCCGACGGCATCGTTCGCATCCTGGCCCCGGACGCCGCCTCGGCCGCCCCAAGCCGTCCGAACGAGGCGCGCCTCGACGAGGGCCACCTGTGGCTGAGCGATCCCCCGCCGCAGGGGACGTCCTGCGTGCTGCAGGTGCCGCTGGAGGAGATCCGCGACTGTGAGGTGGCGTCGCACGTCGGCTCCGGCACCCTGGTGGCCCAAACGGCCGCCGGGCCGCGGATCCTGCTGCGCTTTTCCAGCGCCCTGGCCTCCGACTTCGGACTGGCATCCCGGGCCGTCGCGGCCCTGGCCAAGGGCGAGGCGATCGCCATCGATCCGCGCGACCTGCCGCGCTACTGCCCCCGCTGCCAGCGCAGGCTTGGCGTCAACACGCGGGTCTGCCCGTCGTGCGTGCACCGGGGCGCGGTCCTGCGTCGACTGCTCGCCTACGCCCAGCCGTACCGGTTCCACATGGCGGCGGCGGCCGGACTGATGCTCGTCGGCACCCTGCTGGACGTGCTGCCGCCCAAGATCGCCCAGTGGATCACCGACGGCCTGATCTACGGCCACTGGCCCGGTTGGACCGGCCGCGGCGTCGCCGCCCTCGGCGTGCTGACGGCCGTGCTGCTGCTGACGCGCACCGTCGGCCTCGGCCTCAACGTCGCCCGAACCCGCATCGGCGTCTGGGTGGGCAACCGCGCCATGGGCGACATTCGCAGCGCCCTGTGGGGCGGCATTCAAGGGCTTTCCCTCAGCTACTTCGACAAGTCGCAGGTCGGCCAGATCCTGACGCGCGTCACCGAAGACACCCAGCGCATGCAGAGCTTTCTGACCGACGGCGCCCAATACTTCATCACCGAAGTGCTGCAACTCGTCTTCGTGGTGGTGATGATGCTCAGCATCAGCTGGAAGTTGACGCTGATCGTGCTGATCCCGGCGCCGCTGATGTATGGGATTTCGGTCGTCGCCTGGCCGCGCCTGCGCCGCTCGTACCGCCAGCTGCGCTCCATCGTCGGGCGGCTGAACGTCGTGGTCAACGATGTCCTGACCGGAATCCGCGTCGTCAAGGCCTTCGGCCAGGAACCGCGCGAGGTGGCGCACTTCAACGGAATCAGCCAACAGTTGGTGCGCCAGTCGGTGACCACCGACAGCCTCTGGGCGACCGTTTTCCCCATCTTCGGCTTCGTCGCCGGCCTGGGCGGGATCCTGATCTGGTACGCGGGCGGGCTGCTGGTGCTCCACCACAGCGTGCCCTTTGGTGACATCGTCGCCTTCACCGGCTACATCGGCATGCTGCTCGGCCCACTGCAGTGGATGAGCCAGCTGTTCAGCTGGATGGCCAACTCCCTCACCTCGGCCGAGCGCGTCTTTGAGGTCATGGATACGGAGACCGACGTGGTGGAGGCAGTCGACGCCCAACCCGTGGAGACCCTGGCGGGCCGGGTCGCGCTGCGCGACGTACGCTTTGGCTACGCCCCCCACCTGCCGGTCCTGCACGGGGTCAACCTGGAGGTGCCCGCCGGCGAGATGGTCGGGCTGGTCGGCCATTCCGGCGCGGGCAAGTCCACGCTCATCAACCTGATCTGCCGGCTGTATGACCCGGACCAGGGGACCATCGAGGTCGACGGCACCGACCTGCGCCACATGCGCCAATCCGACCTGCGCCGCCACTTCGGGGTGGTGCTGCAGGATACGTTCCTGTTTGACGGCACCATCGCGGACAACATCGCCTACGCCCGACCCGACGCCGGGCACGAGGACATCCTGCGCGCGGCCCAGATCGCCAACGCGCACGAGTTCACCGTCCAACTGGCCGACGGCTACGACACGCGCGTGGGCGAACGCGGCACCCGCCTTTCGGGGGGCGAGCGTCAGCGGATCGCCATCGCCCGCGCCGTGCTGCACGACCCGCGCATCCTGATCCTCGACGAGGCGACCGCGTCGGTGGATACCCAAACCGAGCGCCAGATCCAGGAGGCCATCGCCCGCCTGATCCGCGGGCGCACGACCTTCGCCATCGCCCACCGACTGTCGACGCTGCGCAACGCCAATCGGCTCGTGGTGCTCGACCACGGCAAGGTGGCCGAGGTGGGCACGCACACCGAACTCATGGAGCGCAACGGCATCTACGCCGGAATGGTGCGGACCCAGCAGGAAAACGCCGCCATGACGGCCGAGGCGGGTATCGGCGCCTGAGGCCGGCGTCCCGGCAGGCTCAATCCGGATCCGAAGGGGGGTTCCGGCCGGACCGGGCGCACGCCGCCGGTCCGGCCGGGAACGCGATGACGACACCGACGGCCGAAAACGACGCACCGGCGCCACTGCCCGAAGGGGTCGAAGACGACCGCGGCCTGCGGCGCATCGATCCGCGACGGCTGCAGCTGCACCGTGGGCCGAGCGGCGCCCTGCGCGCCAGCCTTGGCGACCGCAGCTACCTGCTCGTCTCGGCCTGGCGGGCCTTCCCCCTGTCCGAACCACACCGCTGGCTGGTGCTGCTGGACGGCGCCCGCCATCCGATCGGCGTCGTCGAAGACCCCCTGCTGCTCACGCGCGAAACGCAGGCGCTGCTGGAGGAGGAGCTCGACCTCCGCTACCTCACCCCGCACGTCCAGGCGGTGCGCGCCATCGTCGAGGACACGGCCGACGGCGGCAGCTGGAGCCCCGCCACCGTCTGGGAGTTGGAAACCGATCGCGGCCTCGTCCGACTGCGGATCCCCAACCTCACCGACCACCTGCGGCCGCTGGGTCCCGGGCGCTACCTGCTGGTCGATCGCGACGGCCGCCGCGCCGAGTTCACTGCGGTGGCGGAACTGGACGGTCGCAGCCGTGCCATTCTCAGCCGCTTCATCTGGATCGACGCGCCGGCTCAGGTGCGCGGCGGCGCCTGAGCGGCCTCCCGCGCCAATTCGGCCACCAGCGCCGCGACCCGGGCCCGCACCGGATCCCGCACTTGGCGAAAGGCCGCGGCCACCTCCGCCTGGCCGCCGCCGGCAGATCGGGATCGACCGCCTTGGACGCTTGGCCCGAAATCCCACCCCGACCTCCGCCATGGTGGCGACGGCCCGCGGATCCAGGCCCGCGGGCGCGATGCCGACGCTTGCCGCCTCCAGCCACGCGCCCCCAGGTGGCGCCCAAACCCTTCGGCCATCTGGCTACGACAGGCGTTCCCGGTGCAAAGGAAATGCACCACCACCCGACCGCC
This sequence comes from Clostridia bacterium, assembly GCA_027335515.1. The sequence goes on along the minus strand of DAHWHT010000230.1, from coordinate 906 downwards.
GCGCGTCGCGCGCCCCGGCGGCGGCGCGGGATCCCTGTGCACCACGGACGCCATCTCCCCCCGCCCTCCCACGCGCCGTGCGACTACCCGTGCACGGTCAGCACCGCCCACAGCGCCAGCAGCGTCACCCCGAGCACCGGCAGGGTCAGCACCAACCCGACCCGGCAGTAGTAGGCCCAGCCGATGCGCATCCCGCGACGCTCCAGCACGTGCAGCCAAAGCAGCGTGGCCAGCGAACCGATGGGCGTCAACTTGGGGCCGAGGTCGCAGCCGATGACGTTCGCCAGCGCCATGCCCAGCCGCTGCACACCCGCCACCCCGGAGGCGTGGATCGCCAGGGCGTTGACCATCACGGTCGGCATGTTGTTCATCACGGACGAAAGGCCGGCCGCGAGGTAGCCCGCATACAGCACCGCGGCGCCGCGGCCACCGGCCGCGGCCCAGGCCATGGAGTGCGCCACCCCCGCGGTCAGCCCGGCGTCGCGCAGCCCAAACACCACCACATACATGCCGATCGAAAAGACGACGATCTTCCACGGCGCCTCCCGCACCAGCCGGGGCACGTCGACGGCCGGGCTGCGCCAGGCCGCCGCCAGCAGGCCGACGGCCACCGTGCCGGCCACCACCGAGACCGGCAGGTGCAGGGGCCCGCTCAGCAGGTAGCCGGCCAGCAGCAGACCCAGCACCGGCCAGGCCAGCCGAAAGAGACGAGGGTCGCGGATCGCCTGCAGCGGCGGCTTCAGCCCGTGCGTCTCCACCGCGCGCGGCAGGGCGCGGCGATACAGCAGGTAGAGGGCAACCAGACTCGCCGCCAGCGCCGCCAGATCGACCGGCAGCATGCGCACCGCGTAGGCCGCAAAACCGATGTGGAAGAAGTCGGCCGAGACAATGTTCACCAGGTTGCTG
>DAHWHT010000199.1 GCA_027335515.1 Clostridia bacterium | reverse complement strand
AAACGACGTGGTGCGGAACAGGATCGAGGTGCGGACTTCGTCTTGCGCACGGTGGTACGGGCGGCGGGGGGCCAGGAAGCGGGCGTTACGCGCGGTGAACGCCACGAAGGGGGCGGGCGGATGCAGGTCGCGCCCTCGGCTCGCACGCCGGGGCGCTTCGACTTCAGGGGATTGGCCGCGGTCCGGTTGCCCAATCGTTCGTTCGACGGTACCTTTGTGGCAGCACGGTGGCAACCGAATGCGGTCGGTTGCGATGGGAAGTCCTCTGGTGCGCAAGACGTTCGAGGACCTGCGTGCGCCGCACAAACCACGCAACGCCAAGTACCTGGTCGCCCCATGTCGACCCTGGCGGAAGTGTTTCTGGAAAGGCCGCCCCGGGCGTAGGAATGCGAAACACCAACAAATGGGTAGGCGGACAGTCCGCCCTGTGCTCCCATGTCCTTGTTTCCCTCTGACGGGGAGAACACACATGCACCCCGCACCCCGGTTGTTTTTCCGGCAGCGGGACACTCAGAGGCAAGCCCGGCATGGTGCGCCCGGCAGGATTTGAACCTGCGCAAACCAGGCTCCGGAGGCCTGTGCTCTATCCGGGCTGAGCTACGGGCGCGACCGACGCGAACAATCACATCATACCACGCCTCGAGCAGGTCGTCAAAGAGCGAGGGAACCGGCCAGCCGCCCTCCCGCCCTCCGTCGGGTTTTGACAAGGCTTACCCTGCGCACGTATGATAATCTCCGATTATGAAATGGGCGATGGAGTTCGCCCGAGGCGGACGCCGCCTCGAACTGCCTGTCGGCTGATAACTCCTGGGGATGGCCCCCAGGAGTTTTTGTTGTTGGGAGGGCGCTGGCGATTTCCCGGCTGAAGGGGGATGCCGCGTGCAACCAGTCCTGGCACAGGCGCTGGCGGTGGCCTTTGTGCTCGGGTTCGCACCCCTGTACCGGGGAGTGCTGGAACGGCTGCGGGCCCGCCTCTTTCTCCGCGTCGGCCCTCCCGTGCTCCAGCCCTACCGGGATCTGCGCAAGTGGTTTTCTAAAGAGACGCTGCGCTCCGAGCGGGGTACCTGGATCGGTGCGGTGGCACCCGTCGTGTACTTCTGCGCCCCCATTGTGGTCGCCATGCTCATCCCTGTGCTGACCGCCGCCCCCCTGCCGCTTGCCTTCATGGCCGACATGCTGGGCGGTGGCTTCGTCCTCGCTGCCGGGGGATTCTTCCTGCTGCTTGCGGCCCTGGATACCGCCAGCCCATACGCCGTGCTCGGCGTAAGCCGCATTCGCCTGGTCGGCGTCTTTGTGGAGCCCCTCATCACGCTGGTGATCTTCGCCGCTGCTGCCGTCGGCGGGTCGACGATTCCCTTCGTCGTGAACGCTGCCCTCGCGGCGCCGAGGTGGGTGGCATCGCCCGCGCACGCGATCGTGCTGGTGGCCTGGTTCCTGTTCTGGATCGCCGAAACGGGCCGGATTCCGGTCGATAATCCCTCATCAACTGCGGAACTGTCTCTCATCGATCCGGCGCGCACTTTCGAGGCGGCGGGATCCGATCTGGCGCTCTACGAGTGGGGCGGCTGGATGAAGTTCATGGTCATCGGCCTGATTGGCGTCAATGTACTCGGCAGCCCCTTCGGGCTGGCGGGCACATTGACGCTGCCGGCCCTCGTGGTCGCGCTGGTGGTGGGCGCCGGCAAGCTGCTGATCGTCGGGGGGATCCTCGTTGGTCTGGAGGCCTCCTTCGCCAAGTTGCGCCTGCTGCGTATCCCGGAGTTCCTCACGGCCTCGGGCCTGGTCGCCCTCGTGGCGGTGGTCGCGGCGGCGCTGCGTTAGACGCGTCTGGGAGGTGGGATCGCTATGTCGACTGTGGAGACCTTCACTGCGGCGACCGTACTGGTCCTGGCCGTGGCCCTGATGCTGGCGCGTACCCCGGAGGCGGCGGCTGCCCTCTTCGCCTGGGCCGCGGTACCGCAGGCCGTTCTGGCCGTGGCCCTGGCCGGCTGGGCCGGGATGCCCGTCCTCTTTCCCGATGCTGCGGCGATGCTGCTGGTCAAGGGGCTTTGGGCCCCGCGCCTGCTGCGGCGCGGTCTGCGTCACCGGGGTGAGGTCTACGGTCAGCGGGCGGCGTTCTCCGGCTCCACCCTTCTTTTGGGCGCGGTTGCGGTGATGCTCCTGTGTCTGCGGTTGGGCATGATCATCCTTCCCGCGACGGGGGTCGCGCTCGGCCTGAGTCTGGCGGCCATGTTCGTGGGACTGGGCACGGCGGCCGTACGCAGCGAACTCTGGAGCCAGGCGGCCGGGATGCTGATGGGCGAAGCGGGCCTGATGACGGCTGCCCTCGTGGTGTCGGCCGGGCTGCCAGTGGTGGGGGAGACGTTCGCCCTGGCCGAGGTCGTGCTCCTCGCGGCCGTGCTCGCGGCGGTCACGTCCCTGGTGCGCGCCAGCCACGGCGGCGCCGACATTCGGTTCCTGAGGGGGCTGCGGGGATGAGGGAGGTGCTGGGCGGGCTGCCGCTCCTGGTGCCCGGCGTCGCCGTCGCCGCGACGCTGGCCGCCCGCAGCCCGCGTGCCGTGTTCCGGGTGGCGTGTGCGTGCACCGCTGGGCTGTGGCTGATGGGGCTATTGCTCCTGTTCCGGGCCCCTGCCACTTGGGATGCCCTGGCGCGTTGGTACGACCTGCTGGTCCTCGTCCTCGGCGGCCTCAGCCTCGCCGTTTCGGTGCAGTACGTCGGCGTGGAACTGGCGCACGGGGTGGTTGACGCCGCGGCTGTGCGGCGCTACTTTGCCCTGTTCGAGACGCTCACGCTCTCACTGCTGGCCGTCGGTTGCTTTACCAATTACCTGATCATCTGGGCGGCGGTGGAGGGGACCACGCTGTCCACCGTTATGCTGGTCGCGTTCGACGGCGGGCCTCGTCCCGTCGAGGCGGCATGGAAGTTTATCGTGGTGACCGGCATCGGCGGGCTGATCGCGTTGATGGGTACGGTGCTGCTCCTCCACGGCTCAGGGGTTCCCTTGAACAGTTGGTCGCTGATGCCCGCTGCGGCCGTCCGCGCCCCGGCCGGGGCGCGCGTCGCCGTCCTGTTGGGGCTGGTGCTCGCCGTGGTCGGCTACGGCAGCAAGGCCGGGCTCGTCCCATTCCACACCTGGCTCCCCGATGCCCATAGCGAGGCGCCGGCACCCGTCTCTGCCCTGCTGTCGGGCGTGAAGCTCGTGGGAGGGCTTTATGCCTTGTTGCGGCTGGCCGCGCTCGCCAGCGTGGCGGTAGGACCAGTTTGGCCGCATACACTGCTGATCATGACGGGGCTGCTCTCGCTCGGCATTGCCGCCGCGGCCGTCCCCGGGCAGAAGGACCTGAAGCGGATGTTTGCATACTCCAGCATCGAGCACATGGGGGTCATCGCCCTTGGCGCAGGCTTTGGCGGCGTAGGGCTGCTGGGGGCCCTGCTCCACATGTGGACGCACGGGTTCAGCAAGACGGCGTTGTTCTATGGTTCCGGCAATGTCCGGCTACGATACGCGGCGACGGGCGCGCCCCGCGTCCGCGGAGTGCTCGCCACCATGCCGATCACGGGGTCCGCTCTCACCCTGGCCGCAGTGGCCATCGTGGGGCTGCCGCCCTTCGGTCTCTTCTGGAGTGAGTGGCTGGTCCTGCTGGGCGGCGTGCAGGCCGGTCAGGTGCTCTGGGTGACCGTTGCTCTCGTCTTCCTCGTCGTCAACTTCGTGGGGTTCGGTCTGCGTTTGCCCGACCTCCTCCTCGGCAGCGCTCCAGAGGGGGGCGTCGTGACGGCGGGTGAGTCGGCGGTCGCCTCCTGGCCGCTCGGGGTGGCGTTGGTTGGAGCGCTGGTCGCGGGGCTCGTCCTGCCCGCGGTGTTCCATGCCGCCTGGCTCGGGGCCGCGGCGACCCTGACGGGAGGCGGTCCACGTTGAGCGCGCACTTGCCTCGGGTATACGGGGACCCCGACGGACCGGACAGCCGCGTGCCCGAGCCGGAGCGGGTCGCCGCCGCCGACTTCGGACCTTCGCTGGCGCAGCGCTTGGCCGCCGCCGGGGCGCGCCTGCTCCACCTGACCTGGGTTCCTGAGATCCCCGGCGGACCGCGGGCGGACGGCGCGGCGGGATTTGTCTTGGCCATATACGAAGACGCCGACGGGTTCGCGGCTCTGGCCGCCCCGGACGACGCGCCGGCCCGCCCTTCTCGGGCCGGGGTGGGCGCCGCCCTTGCGGAGGAACGGCGTCTGGAGCGCCAGGGTCTCGCCTGGGCAGAGCCAGCACCCGAGCCGGCAGTGCTCGGGCGGGGGGTTTTCACGTTTCCCCTCGGCCCCGTGCGTGGAGATGTGGCGGAGTCCGCTGCCTGGCGTCTGGAGGTAATGGGTGACGAGGTACTCGCCTTGCGGCTGCGTTTCGGCTACAAGTCCCGCCACCTGGAAGAGCAGCTTTCCTCCGCCGGTCCCTTCGACGGGGTGGACCTCGCCGAACGGGTGACGGGGACCTCCCCGGTGGCCCACGCCTGGGCGTTCGCAGCCGCCTGGGAGGCCGCCCTCGACGTGCGGGTCCCGCCGACCGCGGTGTATTGGCGGTCCGTGCTCTCTGAACTGGAACGGCTCCACAGCCACCTGGGGGACTTGGCCGCCCTGGCGAATTCCACCGGCCTACCGGCCGCCGCGGCAGAGTTGTATGTCCTGCGGGAAGGGGTTCTCCGCCTCAACCTGCGGCTCACGGGCCACCGCTACCTGCGGGGGGTGTTGGGGGTCGGCGGTTTGCGCCGACCGATGGATTCTGTCCCTGACCTAGCGCCGGCCCTGCGGGACATCCGGCGCCGCTTTGTGGCGAATATCGTGCAACTCGATCGCTCCATGTCGTTCCTCGACCGGCTCCACGGGGCCGGGCGGGTGCCGCGGGCGGAGGCCGACGCACTCCTGCCCGTGGGGCCCGTCGGGCGGGCGTGCGGGCTGAGTTTTGACCTTCGGCACGACCGGCCGTATGGCCTTTACGCCATGGTGGGAGCCCCAGACCGGGCCGTGGTGCCGGCCGGGGATGCGTGGGCGAGGTACCGCGTGCGGGTCATGGAGGTGAACGCCACCGTCGCCTGGCTGCTCGAGCGGTTGGCGGCGGGCGTTTCAGGCGGGCCTCCGGTCGCGGCGGGGGGGCTATCCGGTTTGGCCGGCCGCGGCGTCGACGCCGGCATGCGGCTGGGTCGCGTCGAGGGGCCACGCGGCGAAATCGTCTACGTTGTCTGGCCCGGCCGGCCCGGCCAGCGGACTTGGGTCCGAGTGCGTCCGGCCTCGGCCGTCAACTGGGCGCTGGTTCCGCCGGCGGTCGCCGAGGGCAACGTTCTCCAGGACGTTCCCATCATCGATGCGAGTTTTTCGCTGTCGGTATCCGCCGTCGACCGCTAGCCCCGCCCGGATCCCCATGAAGGGGGGAATTGCGCCGTGTTCTTTCTCCGCTGGATCCACGGCCTGCGCGCACCGTTTACAACGGGCTTCCCTGCGCGGGCGGATGACGCCGTCCTGCCCCCGGGCACCCCCCTGCCGCAGCGGATCGAACAGGCCGTTGGGAGTCCGCTGACCCGCTCGCTCGGCATCCGGCACATCGACGTCGGATCCTGCGGCGGACCGGAGAGCGAACTGCAGCTACTGACCGCCCCGCCATACGACATCAGCCGCTTCGGCTTCACCTTCACACCCTCTCCGCGCCACGCGGACCTGCTCCTGGTCACGGGCGCCCTGATCCCGGAGATGGTGGCGGTGCTGCGCGAGACGTACGCGGCCATACCCGCCCCGAAGCGGGTGGTGGCGCTGGGTGCCTGCGGTCGGGCCGATTGCCCCCTGGCGCGCGCGCCAACCGCCGTGGAGCGCCTGCGGGAGGTCGTGCCGGTGGATGTCTTCGTGCCGGGGTGCCCGCCGCCTCCGGCGGCGATCATCGCCGGCCTGTTCATGGCGGTCGGCCGGCCGCTGCCCAAGGCGCTTGCGGGGGAGGTGTCCCCGTGATACCCATGCTCCTCGGCGGCATGGTCGTCTGTGCCTTGGCCGCCGCAGCCGCCTCGGCCATCCGCCCCGACAGCTTGGGCACGTCCCGTGTCGTGGGCTGCCTGCTGGCGATGTCCGGTGCCCTGCTGGCCGTCTGGGCCGCGCTGTCGCTGGGGGACGCGCCGCCGGCCGTTGTGCTCGGGCTGCCCTGGCCGTTCCCGGCGGATGTGCTGCAACTGCGGAACATCGCGGCCGGCTGCGCGCTACTCGCGGGAGTTCTGTTTTTCGCCGCGGGATGCCTGCGCGCCTCCGGCATGGGCGCGGGCGGGCCGGGAACCGGCGTGCTCTTGCACGTGCTCCTCCTGGCGGTGGTGTGGTTTCTGGCCAGTTTGCGTCCGTTGTCGCTGTTGGTTGGCTGGGAGGCGTTGTCGGCCGCGAGCTACTTCCTGCTGGTCCGTGACCGCCTCCGCGTCCGCCGCGCGGCCTGGGCCTTGCTTGGCCTCTCCGAGTTCGGTACTGGCCTGCTGTTCTTTACTCTGTTGGTGATCACCGCCCGCGGCGCTGTGTCCCCTTCATGGGCCGCGGCGCTGGCGCTCTGCGGCCTCTTCGCCTTCGGGGCGAAGGCCGGCCTGTTTCCCCTCCAGGTCTGGGTGCCCCTGGCCGAGCCCGAGGCTCCAGGCGACGTGGCGGGGCTGTTCTCGGGGCTCCTGACGGCCGTGGCCGTCGTGGGTTATCTGCGGGTGGTCCACTTGGTCGAGCCGCCGTTGTACGTGGTGGGGATCGCGACGGCCGTCTTCGGTTTGTTCGGTGCGGGGAGCAGTGCGCTGCTCGGTCTGGTCGAGCGCGATGTCAAGCGGGTCCTCGCCTATGGCACGCTGGAGGCCCTGGGCCTGGTCTTCGCGGCGCTCGGCGTCGGCATGGTCCTGCAGAGCCGGGGAGCCGGTTCGGCGGCGGCCATGGCCGTCGCCGGCGCCCTGATCCTGCTGTGCGCCCACGGCGGGGCGAAGTTCACGCTCTTTTCGGCCGCCGGGTGGGTGGAGGAACGCGTTGGACTCCGTCTCCTCGATCGGATGGGCGGCGGCCTGCGCGCCATGCCGCGCGGCTCCGGCCCCCTCGTCGTCGCCGTGGCGACGCTGGCGGCCCTGCCGCCGTTCGGCGGCTTTCTTGGGGAATGGCTGCTCGTTGAAGGGAGTCTCGTTCCCATCCCGGCGCATCCCGGCCTGCACCTGGCCCTGGCCGTGTTCGCGGCGGTGGTGGCGCTCGTGGCGGCGGTCGGGCTCACGGTCTACCTGCGGTGGATCGGCATCGCCTTTCTTGGGCCGGCCCGCACGCCCGCAGCGGCGGCCATCCCGGATGTCCCTAGGCTCGGTGCGGCGGGTCAGTGGCTGACTGCCGCGGTCGGCATGGCGTCGGGGGTGGGCGCCGGTTGGATCCTGCCCTGGGTAGCGCACGCAACCTCGTGGCTGGCCCGCGGGGCGCCCGTTGTCGCGCCGGTCTACCTGCATCCTCGGCACTACCCCGCCATCGTCGCCTTGGGCGCGGCGATGTTTCGCGGCATCGCCGGCAGCGCTGGCAATGTCATCTTCGCGGCGGGCGGTTTCGATGTGGCCTCGCCGTGGGACCTCGCCTGTTTTGGTCTCCTCCTCGGCGTGGCGGTGGCCGCGGTCCGATGGAGCCTGCGTCCGCAGCGCCCGCGGCTGGTCCGGACGTGGGTGGGCGGTGAGCCGGACGATGCGTTGCGCCTGTGCTGGACGGCCGAAGGGATCGGGCAGCCCCTCCGCCTGACGTTCGCCACGTTCTTCGCGCTGGAGCGCTCGCGTCACGTCGAGGGGGAACCTTGGGCGGCACGCCTCCGGTACCGGGCGCGCATGCGCCTGCGGTTGGAACACCACCTTTACCGGCCCCTGATGCGGTGGGCGGCGCGGGTGTCGGGTGCGGTGCGCGGCGGCGTCCAATCCGGCGACCTCGGCCACTATGTGGCGTACCTGCTCGGCGCGGCGCTGATCGGCATGCTCGTGATCGCCCTCATCCGGTGATCCTGAATTCCGCATGTCCTGCCTGTTCCGGCGAGTGTCCATTCATGTCGACCATGCTTGAGAAATGGCGGGGCACGGCTTTCGCTGCCGCGGCTGGCCCGGCGGGTTGGGCCCTCCTGCGCCGCTCCCACGGCGCCGTCTGAGTCGAGGTCGATTGTGCCCGTGCCACGCGCCCCGGGGTCGGCTGCAGGGCCGGCCGCTCGGGATCCGTCGGCTCCCGGCGCCTCCTGGCGCAAACCCGTGCCGATCGCCCCCCCGGTACACCTGCGCCATCGGTAAGCAGACCCTCCGACGGGGGCCGGATCGCGGCGGCTGCGGCATCCGAGCGCGCCGCTTATGGAGATGCCTCGGCTCCACGACCCTTGCCCACCCACCTGGCCATGGCGGCCGTGCGGCAGGCGCCTGCGGCCTGGGAGAGAAGCCGGTGGTCGGACGGGCGCCGGGGTGGCCGGAGAGCCGTCGCGGAGGTCGGGAGGGGCGGGGCCGGTTGCGCATCCCGTGGGCGGCAGCCTTGGTGGTGCTGGCCGTGGCGGCCTTTTTGGTCCACGCCTGGCCGGTTACCCTCGTGGTCTATTCCATGGCGTTGCTCTGGCTGCTGGTCTGGTGGCTGGTGGGTCGGGTGGGGCGGACCCTCTCCCTGCGCCAGCGGTTATCCGCGACGCATGTGGCCCCCGGGGAGTCCATCGGGGTCGAGATCGCCCTGGTCAACGGCACGCGGCTGCCGGTGCCCTGGTTGTGGCTGCGCGAACGTCTGCCGGTGCACCTGGAGGCCGGCGCGAGCTTTCAGGCCTGCGGGGCGGTGGCGCCCGCCGGTGTGGCCACCTTCCGTTTCGAATTCACACCGACCCGCCGCGGCCGCTATCGCATCGGGCGCGTGGATTTCACCATCGGCGACTGGTTTGGGCTGTGTAGCGTCGAGGGCCGCATGGACCTGCCCCTGTGGGTGACGGTGTATCCGGCGGTGCGACCGCTGCCGCCCCTTCCCGGGCCGCCCCTGGTGCCGGCCGGACCGCGCCGCCAGCCGGCGAGCCCCTTTCATGAGGAGTTGGTGCAGGGACTGCGCGCCTACCAACCCGGGGATCCCATGCGCTGGCTGGCGTGGAAGGCGACGGCCCGCACCGGTGTGCTGCAGGTGCGCGAGTTTCCGCGGGTGCGCGAGCGCAGCCGCACCCTGGTGCTGGACATGGACCCGTCCGCCTGGCGCAGTCCGGTGGGGTCGCGCTGCCTGGAGCGGGCGCTGTCGGTGGCGGCGTCGTATGCCTGGGCGCCGCCGGAAGGCGGGCACCCGGTCGGCCTGCTGACCTTCGCGCGCACGGTTCGCTACGTCGCCGACGGGCGGGGTGTGCTGGAGGATGCGCCGCGGCTGCTGCGCGTACCGCCGGCCACCGGCATCCTGCATCGACGGCGACTGCTGGAGGTGCTGTCCGAGTTGCATCCGGCACCCGGGCCCGGCCTGGCCCGGTTGCTGGGCCAGCATGGGTCGCGCCTGTCTCCCGGGGAGGGCCTGGTGGTGCTCACCTCGGGCCACGACGTCGAGGTGTGGGGGGCGGCGGCCGCCATCGCCCGCCGGCACCCGGTGGTCCTGTTGGGGTTTGAGCCGCGCGCCCTGCCATCGTGCGCCGGGGTCCAGGTGCTGTCGGTCACCCTGGAGGGGGAGGTGCAATGGGCGTGATCCGCCCGGATGCGCCGCGGCAGACCGGCGCCGGATCGGCGTTGGCGGGCACCGCCCTGCTGGTCGCGGGCATGGGTGCGGGCGCGGCCCTGCTGGTGGCTTCCGCGTGGGCTCGCCTTGGGGCCTCCGCCCCGCCGTACCCGGTGTTGGCCGTGGCTTTGCTGATCGCGGTACTCGGCCGCTGTCTGGCCGCCTTGGGGAGGCCCTCCGGCGGAGGTGACGGCGAGTTCGCGTACGTGGGGCTGGTGTTGGCCGTCGGATTGCTGGTGCCGTTTACGGCGTACCGACCGAAGGCGGCCGTGGATCTGGCCTTGGCCTGCCTCTGCGTCTGGGGGCTCTGGTGGCAGACGGGTCAGTTGTGGCGCGGCCTGGTGCCGCAACCACCGCCGCCGCCACCGGCCGAGGGGGAGGGCATCAGCCGCGAGGCGCTGGGTGCGGCCCGCCGCGACCGGCCGCAGCGGAGCATCGTGTAGCAGGTTCAGGGAACGGTGGGCGGCGTCTTTCTGGCGCTGGGCGGGTTGGCCGTCGTCGCGGCCGGGCTGGGCGGCGGTGGGGGGCGCACCCCGGTGGTGCTCGCGGGGATCGGGATCGTGGTCGCGGTCGCCTGCGGTCTGCTGTTGTTGGCCCAGGGGGTGCGGCGTTGGCTGGGCCGTCGGGCGCAGGTCGACGGTGCGGTGGTCGCCCTGGACTTTGCCTCCCAGTCGACGGCCTTCGGCTTCGTGGCGGTGGTCGCCTGTGTCCTGGCCGCCGCGCTGCTGCCGGCCTATCCGTCCCTTACCGGGCTCGGGCGGGCGGATGTCGGCGCCGTCGAGGCGCTTTTTCCGCATGCGGCCCGGATGGTTGGGGGAAGTGGGCCGGGCGGGTCCCACCCGGCTCCAGGCGCAAGTGGGCCAACCCTGGGCCCCGGCGGTGCCACCGGGGGGGTGCTCGCGCTTGGCGCCTACTTCATCATCGCCGCGGTGGCGCTGGTTTTGGTGTATGTGGTGGGGCGCCTGGCGCTCGAATGGCTGCGCGCCGGCCGCCGCGGCCATGGGGGCGTCGCCCTGTGGGAGGTGCTGGCGGACCTGTGGGGCGCGTTCTGGCAGGCCCTGGCGGCCCTGGGCGCCGCGCTGTGGGAGTGGCTGCCCTGGGGGGCGGGAGCGCGGCTGGCCGGTGGGCCTCGGGCCGGCGATGACTCCCGGGCTGCGAGCACCTCCGCCAGTCGGACGGAAGCGGGGCTTTTGGCCCGGTGGACCGATCCGCGCCGGCGGGTGCGCGCCGCGTACCGCCGCGTCTTGGCGCAGGCGCGCGGCCATGGTTTGGTGCGGCCGCTGTGGGTCAGTCCGCGGCGCTTCGGGCCGGCGCTGGCGGGGCACGCCGTGGGGCGGGAGCCGGAGGTGGCCAC
>DAHWHT010000187.1 GCA_027335515.1 Clostridia bacterium | reverse complement strand
ACGGGGGCCGTGCCTGCGGAATCGGTGAGCACCGCGATCACCGCCACCCGACCACCGGCCGGTATCCCGACCCCGGCCACGGGCGTGGTCAGGGGGAGGGTGTATGCCACCTGGCCCTCGCGCAGGCCGTCGCGGAGCGGTGTGGCGGCGAGATCTGCCTGGAGCAGGTACTACCCCGGTACCCAGGCGACGGCCGTGGTACGGCCTTCGCCTGGGACAGCACCCGGATGGCCCCCGCCGGCACGGCCCGCGGGGGCAGATCCATCACGCGCAGGTCCGCCGTGCCCAGCGTCTGGGTGGCACTGACCGCGCGGGTGACGGCCACCACGGGGACCGGGGTCGGAGGCCGGGTCTGCCCCCGGGCGGCGGCGTGGAGCCTGAGGGCCGAACCCGCCCCAAGGACGAGGGAAAGGGCCTGGGCCTGGGCGTGGGAGCGGCGGAGCATGAGGTCAACCTCCCCAGGTGCCGCTTTGGTTGTCCCAGTGCGGGGTGTTCTGCAGGGTCGCGACGCGCATCGTGAAGGTGAAGGCCGGAGCGCCCAGCACCAGTACGCGCACCGGCACGGACACCTCGGCGAAGACCGAGGGCCCCGTGACCGTCCACCCGGGCATGAGCCGGTCATCCCCTTCGGCCCACAGGCGCCAAGCAAGGCCAGCACGCGGGGCCAACGGCATGACAAAGCGGATGGCGGTGCAGGGCCAAAGTTCTGCTATCCAGACAAAGCAGCGGCCGGTTAATCACCTGCGCCGGCGCCTGGTGAAGGTAGGCATCAGGTCGAATCGCCTCGCACAGCACGGCGGCAGAGAATCCCGGTTGATCTCGGCCCGCATAGAGGTCTGAAGGGGCCGTTATCAGGACGTGCGCAAGCCAGGATGAACCAGAACGATCGGGTCCCGCCCACCGGTAGGAACTACATGCCGGCGCGCGAAGACGAATAGATGCTCAACGCGGTATTCTTCGATTTGGACTATACACTTCAGGACCTCGATACGCCGTTTCACGCTGCCGTCCGCGGTGCATTTGGGGCGGCGTGCCGTGAGGCGGGGGTGCGGCCCAGTGAACTCGAAACCTGCCTGAACCGGGTGTGGCCCGGTCTGTGGGCGCGCTTTTTGGTGGGCGGCCTGGGAGGGGAAGGACTTTACCTGGAGTGGTTTGCGCGGGCGCTGCCGACTGTCGGCATCCACCTCCATGGGGATCAACTCCGTCGGTTGGTTGATCGCTACGAGGCGTGCTTCGAGGGGAACCTTTGTGTGTACCCTGACGTCCTGCCCGCCCTGAGGGCGCTACGCCTCGCCCGCCCGGAACTGCGTTTGGGCCTGGTCACGAACGGGCCGTCGGGGCGGCAGCGGAAGAGGGCCGCGGCCCTTGGCATCGATGGATGGTTCGACGTCTGGGTCATTTCAGAGGAAGTCGGCAGCGCCAAGCCCGATCGACGCGTATTCGAGATGGCGTTGGCGCGCGCCGGCGCCCAACCCGCGGACGCGGTGATGGTGGGCGACGACCCATGGACGGATGTCCACGGCGCAAAGGGCGCGGGGATCCGTGCTCTGTGGGTGAACCGCGACAAGTTGCCGTGGCCGGGCGATGTCGGGGTACAGCCTGACGGCGTGGCGACGGATCTTCTGGCCGTTGTGGCTTTGCTGCGGGGTCTGTGACGACGGTCCCTGCGAATGGCTGCGCGCAGGTTTTCGTTGCCAGGAGCGCCCAATGGGGGCCTACCATTCTGCGGACGCCCGCCCAACGGCCTCGCCGGTCGCCAAGCGGTCGGAGGTGGACAGGAGTATGCCTGGGTACGACCCCAAACGCCTGGTCGCCGCCAGTTACGATCGGATCGCGGACGCCTATCTTCGGCGTATCGCGGTCACGAGGGCCAGCGAGCGCGAAAGGTACACGCGGCGGCTCTTCGCCCGCGTGGCGCCTGGCTCGCGCGTGCTGGACCTGGGTTGCGGCGCCGGGGTGCCGACCACTCGGCGGCTGGCCAAGCGCTACCTGGTAACGGGTGTCGACGTGTCCCCGGAGCAAATCCGGCGCGCCAAGGGGAACGTCCCGGGCGCCACGTTCCTGACGTCGGACATGACCGCCTGTTCGTTCGGGGCCGGCACGTTCGCCGCGGTGGTCGCGTTTTACTCGATCATCCACGTGCCGCGGAACGATCAGAAGGCATTGCTTGGCGCGATTTGGTCCTGGTTGGCTCCCGGCGGATATTTCGTGGGAACCCTGGGCGCTCGGGATACGCCCGGCGATCTGGAGCCCGACTGGCTCGGCGCCCCCATGTACTGGAGTGCGTTCGGGCCCGATGCCAACCGGCAGATGGTGGTGGATGTCGGCTTCTCGCCGGTGTCGCTTCGGTTAGAGACGGCCGATGAAGAGGATGTGCCCGTCACCTTTCTGTGGGTGGTGGCGCGCAAGGGGGATCGTCCGAAGACGGCGGGCGCCCCGAGCGCCCGGCCAGCCGGACAGGATACGGCGCCCCTTGCCGGCGGCCGCCCACCCGCGCGATAGCCGGCGCCTGGTGATGCGGCGGAGAGGGGACAGGGACGGCCAGGGTGCCGCCGCACTATGCCATTCGGCCGGATGCCCGCGGCGCCGGTTGATCTCGGCGATGCCCATGCCGGCGGGCGTCCGCCCACGTTCCGTCCGGTTCGTTCGCCACGGGCTCCCGTCGCGCGCGTCCCGTTGGGTGGGAGCCAACCTTCCGTCAAGGGAACTCCCGCAGTTTGCGTTCTGCCATGGTCCGTGCGGCGGTGCGAGCCGATTTCCCCTGGCGGACGCTCCCGCGTGCTGCGGCGGGCAACGCGGTTGGGGGGGAGGGCGCCAAAGGGCGGCGCGTGATCCCACCGGGGATTGGGGGTGTCGCTGGGTTGGATCTCGGGTGGCCACGTCTTCCAGCGGTTGGACCCCGTGAGCGAGCGGCGCGGTGGCCTCGATCTCAGGCGCGGCGCTTGCCCGGCGCTGCGGCTGTGCCTCGGCGCGGTGCCGAAGGGCCGCGGCGTTCTGCGGCAGCTCTCCGTCGGGATGGCGCGCATGCCCCAGGATCCTTGCCGGCATCGCGTCGACCGGCGCGCTCGGCGGGGTGGTTTGGTCGAACGGTCCGTAGAGGCGGCCCGGTTGCTCCCGGCGCGCCCCCCACGAAGCGAGGGTCTGTGCGGCGATGGGGCCAGCAGGCGCGCGATGGTACCCCCCCAGATTCCATCCCTTGACCCACAGGGCAGGCCGATCTGCCGCCGCCGGAGCGTGCGCCAACGCGCACCTTTGCCGTGATATTTACGCTGGTTGTGCGTTTGCGGCGCGTCCAGCGGGTGGCGGGATGGATGGGTTCGGGTTTCAGCGCGTAGTGTGGTGGGGGGAGGTCGTCGGGTGGCTGCTTTGAACGGAGCGGTGAGGGTCTTCCGTATTTTGGCTGCCGATGCCCGGGAAGGGGTTATTGCGCCCATTCTGGGGTGTCGGCGTAGGCGGTAGGCCCATACGGGCCGGCCCCCGCGCCGCGCTGCGCCGGGGGTTATGAAGTTGAAGCGGTCGTCTCTCACGCCGCCGCTTGCCGAGTCCGATGCGCCGCGGGTGGCCGATTTTGCGGCGCTCTTTGTGGGCGATGTCTTTTCCGTACTGGGCACCTATTTCAATCTCGTGGCCGTTGCCGCGCTGACGTTTTCCCTGTCGCGCAGCGTTGGTGCCATGAGCCTGCAGGTCGGCGCGGCATCCCTCACCGGGATGGTGGTCGCGCCGTGGGCTGGCAGGTGGGCCGACCGCACCGCCGACCGCCGCCGACCGATGCTCCTGGCGGACGTGTGGCGCGCCACGCTGGCGCTGGCGCTTGCCGGTGCCCACCAACCGTGGCAGGTCGCGGTAATCGCGTCGCTTGCGGCGCTCGGTGGGGCCCTGTACGCGCCGGCCCGCGGCGGGCTCATGGTGCAGTTGGCTGGGCGGGAGCGTATCGCCCGCTACAACGGGTGGCGAGCGGTCATCGTCGGGGTGTCGCGGATCGCCGGACCACTGCTCGCCGGAGCCGTGATCGCGCATGCGGGCGTGGCCGCGGCCCTGGCCTTGAACGCTGCAGGATACGCGATCTCAGCGATCGCGACGCTGTGTGTACATGCCAGGCCGCGGAGGATGGTGTCCGGTCCCGGTACCGCTGGCGGCGCTTCGCGTCCGCACGCCGCGTACGCATGGACCGCACGCGACGCCGTGGCGCGCGGTGCCCTGGTGGTGTGGGGGTGGGTGCTGGTCGGCACGTGGTGCGTCAACACGCAGTGGTTTGTGTGGGTGCAGGCCGTCCATTTTGGTGGCCCGGCCGTCATGGGTGCGGCCATCGCCGCGTATGAAGGTGGATCCATGGTGGCGGGGGCAGCTTTGGTGCGTCTGGGCGGGCGGGCCCAGCCGTGGATGGTTTCCGCGCCCGCGGCCGGTATCGCGGTGTGTTGGTGCGCATTGGCCCTGGCCCATTCGGCGGGGCTGGTGGTCGCCCTGTCCCTGCTGGAGGGGATTGGCGCATGGTGGCTGCGCCTGTTGCTGCCGACCATTCTTATGCAGCGGGCACCGGATGAGATCCTCGGCGCGGTACTGGCCGTGGAGGGACAGGTCGACAGCGCCGGCCGCCTCGGCGGGGTCGGCCTGGCGGCGGCCGTGGGGCGCGTCGCCCCGGCGCCCGGAGGCTTTCTGGTGGCGGCCGCTGTGGTGGTGGCGGGGCTCGGGGCGACGGTGGTGGGGCTCCGCCTGGCCGCAGGAAGGCAGGGGGGTGCGGCGGGGCGGGGCGAGTCGTCTGCGACGCGCCTCGGGCGTTGGTAGAAGCGTGATTTCGCAGCCCTGCTGTCCAATCGGCCGGCGCCGAGCGGGAAGACGCAATGCCTCCACGCTTCGCGGGCGCGCCGGAGCGCGGGATGTGCCATAATATGGATTAGGGGGGATTGGAGGGGGCTCGTGGGAGGGAGGTGGTGTGGACGACATCGGCGGCGCCCGGACGGGGCCAGACATCCGGCCTGCGGGAAGCTCGACCGGGGACCGGAGAAAACGCAGGAAGGATCCCGAGCCCTTGAGGTGCGGTTGCGACCCGCTGCTCAGACTGACCCGCCCATGGCATCCCGCGGTGGACATGGTTGCGCGTTGGGGGGGGGCCTCTATGCCCAAGGGGCGCAAGAACCGCGCGCACTCGGTTGCGCGCCGGGTGGCCCATCGCATCCTCGTGTCCCCGCCCGTCGGCCCGGTGACGCTGGAGGAAATCGCCTCGCTCACGGCCGGTTTGTCGAAAAGGCGCTACGTGCCTCCGGACCGTCTCCTCGGTTTGTTGACCGAGTGGGGCGTGGTGGACGGCCGGGGCGTTCCTCCGTCTGCCTCGGCGACGGCGCCCTGTTTGGTGTGCGCCCGGCCGATCGCGCTGTGGGCGGCGCGATCGGGCAGGGGTTGGCTGGGGGACGGCCCATCGGTCGTCTGTACCGCGTGCTGCCGACGGGAGGGGTTGCAGGCTGGGGCTCCGCTGGTCGAGGTGTGTGTGCGCGTGCTGGGCAGGCGCTGCGCGGAGGACGCCGCCGGCCTCGAGGCTCGTTGGAGTCGCGAGGCCGTGCTGCCGGAATCATGCTGGTCTGAGGTCAACGACCAGGCGGTCTTCGCGCGCAAGCGCCGGATGGACGACGAGGCCGAACGGGCAGCGGCGCGCCGCAGACAGGAGGAGCGACTGGCGCGGGACATTGCGGCGGCGTGCGAGGCCGCGGGGGCAGGCTGGGAGCTCGATGATCTGGTCCGCCTTGGGCACGGCGCTTTCGCCGTCAAAGTGGGTATCTATCCCTGGGGTAAGACGATCCTGGAGGGCAGCCGCGCCGAGATCATGCGGGCCGTCCGAGACATCGTTGCGGAGATCCGGAGTGCGCGGCGGACCCTGAAGTGCCCGGCCTGCGGCGGCGCCGTGCCGGATGAGGCGCTGGTCGCCGACTGGCGCTGTCGCTGCGGCGCCCGATTCGTTGTCTCGCTGCATCCGCTTCTCATCGAGCCCTCGCCCGCCGATCGCGGGGACCTCTGGCTTGCCGTTCGGGCATTGCCCGGTGTGCCGACGGACCTGCCGAACGAGGTGTTTGCCGGCGTGTCACTCCAGGATATCGTGAACGGGGCCTGGTCGCTCGAACCGTTGAACCAGCCGCTCCACGTGTTCGGGAGGTTTGCCCGCTGGAGGCCGTTTGCGGAGTGGCCGCCGACGGTGCAGCTTTGCGCCGCCCTGGCAAGCTTGGGATTCGCCCCTGTGGTGTGGGAGGAGTCGCGCCACCACCGGGGCGAGGCGTGGAGTCAATGGCATGTGCTCTGGGAAGGCGATGCCGGAGGTTGGCCCATCGCGGTGGGAATGGAAGATCTGGAACGGGGCGAGCGGGCGTGGGTGGGCCTGCGGTGCCCGATTCTGGAGATGGCGGAACGGTTTGGGCCCGAGCAGGCGAGGGATGCGGATGAGCGGTTGTCCGAGGCGTTCACGG
Source organism: Clostridia bacterium (assembly GCA_027335515.1). The sequence goes on along the minus strand of DAHWHT010000187.1, from coordinate 2,466 downwards.
AGTTCCTGGTGGCGGAACCCGTGGTGTTCAACGACTGCGAGGTGTATGACTACATCTCTTGCGGCGACGCTGTCTATCAGGGCGCTTACATGAACAGGATGCCGGATGGCAAAACCCTTGCTGCTGCGGCGAAGTCCCTGGAGTCGCTACTGGAGGACGCCGTCGCCGCGTGCCGCCTGGCGGTGCAGCGCTTCCTGGCGCACGAACGGCCGACATGAGGGGCGCTGCCATCGCGGCCGAAGCCTTCGTGCCTCTTGGCCGGTCGGCACTCCCCTCAGGCGGCCGGCGGTACCCTCCTGGACGCCTTCGGTCCGTGGCGCCCTGCCAACCGGGCTTCCGCCGGTCATCGCCGATGACGAAGCATGCGTTGGTGGAGATGCCGCCTCCGCAGACCTTCGGTCAGCGCGGCGGTTTCGCATCCGGAGGTGGGGGCGTACCAGGTCGCGCTTCCTGACGCGTTGGCGCGGTGACCACGCCTTGGCTTGGTGCGAAGGTCCCCACCGCTGGCGGCCAGCGCGCGGAACGCGCCAGGTACGGGGTGCCGGCCTGCGGGCGGGGCTCTTTGTAAGGATCCAACCCAACGGGGTGGGCCCATGCCGAAGGTCTCCTGGTGTCGGATGTCGCAACTACGACCGCTTTGCGGAGCGTCGTCTCAGCCTGGCGGCGAATGCCGCGGTTTGGGTGGTGGGCGAGATTCTGGACGCCGTCGTCTGGACCCGCGGGGACGGTCCGGGGTCCGCGGGGGGGGGGGCGCCCGCCGCCCGCCTGTCGGGCGACCGCCCCGCACGTTGGGCGCGTCCCTGGTCGTGCCACGTGCCTTTCACCGTTCGGCCAACCATTGGCCCAGATCTTCGGCGGCCGCTTGCACGCCGTCCCGGTTGGCGGCCACGACCGTCGCGTGCGACAGGCTTCACACCAATCGCCATACGCCGTGGCAGCTATCCGGGAGCGATCCCGCGGAGGGCGGGGCCGTTTGAGATTGACTCCCCATCACGGGGCCTCGCCCTCCGCGGCGCAGGTCGAGGGCCGGGCGGCGGATGTGCCGGGGACCGGTGGATCGCGTCGGGCGGTTGTGGGCCACGCCGCGCACCGGTCCCGGCGGTTGCCGGTTGCACCCTGCAGCCGCGCCGGGCACCCACCACCTTCCATCCGGGGTCGTTGGTCGCATTGCGCGGCCGTTCCGATCGCCAGGGGATCCGAGAGGGTGGGATACGGCCGCTTGCTGCGGTTGACGGCCCACGGCGGGCCCGCGCTTCATACCACCCGGATGGCGCCGGGGCCGAGCGTCCAGTAATAGACAAGATAGACGCCGACCGCTACCAGAACGGCCGCGCTGAGCTTTTGTACCACGGGGATCCACGAAGAGAGGCGGCTGGCGAGCATCGCGCGCGAGCCGACCGCGACCGTGGATACGATCGTGACGACGAGTCCCATGCCGCCGGCGTACGCCAGAAAGGCGGTCGCGCCGCCGGAGGAAGAAGCGCTCGCGGAACCCGCGACCAGCGCCAGGAACAGGGGCAGCGCGCAGCCCAAGGACGCCACGGCGTACGCCACTCCATACACGTAGACCGCCACAAACCCGCGCCGCGGACCGCTTCGGCCGATCGCGCCGGAAAGGCGGCCCGCCCCCTCGAGGCCGGGTAGCGGTCGGCCGAGAAATTGGCACACCCCGGCGGCCACGAGCGCGAGTCCGATCAGCACGGTTGCCCAGCGCAGCCAACCGCCCAGGATCTGGCCCAGGCCGCCGCTCAGCCACCCCAGTACGGAAAAGACCGTCAGGAATCCCGCGGTCATGACCAGCCCGGCGCCGATACCCCCCCAGGCGCGCCATCGGCCCCGATCCGCCGTCTGCCCAAGCAGGAATGCCAGATAGCCTGGAAGCATTGCGACCCCGCAGGGATTGAATGCCGCCGCCGCTCCGGCCGCGAACAGGAGTCCCACGGGTACGGCGCCCACCATCACCTCGCCAGCTTCCATGGCTCGGACGCCAGCGGGTGCTCGTATCGCGAGCGCACCGGGGTGATCCGACGGCCGCTTGCCGGGGGGAGGTCCCGCCCGCGCGGTCGGAGGGTAGATCGACCGCATGGCACACCACGGCCACCACTCGGATGGCCGGATTCCGCGTCGCCCCGCGTCGTGGCGCGCGCTTGGGGCGTCGCGCCGTACCCTCGCATAGGCAGATATCCTCCTGACTACCGGGCAAGCGGTATCTGGCTGGCGGGTCAGGCCGGATGCCGGCCCTCCGCGGGGGTCGCGGGGTCGGTCCGCCGGCCGGGAGGTGCTCCGGCTCCCCAAAGGAGCCCCGGCCGGGCCACGGCCCCAGCGCCACACTAAGCCAGCCCACGGTTTCAGGGCAAGCTGCGACACCCCGGCGGAACTCCCGGCGCAAGGCTCCCACGCACGGCTCGGATGGCGCTTGGTCGTGGTGGCGGGTGGGACGCAGGCCGGTGCGTGCTGCTCTTGGTC
>DAHWHT010000225.1 GCA_027335515.1 Clostridia bacterium | reverse complement strand
GGCGAAGAACCCGGCTGAGTGGTGCCGGCATCGGCATCGCGCGTGCATGCCGACCGCTCCGGTCTCCGCATACTGAACCCGTCCCCCCGAGGCGCGCGTCCGCTCCGGGGCCGCGGGTGGGGGACGGGGGGGCGGCCTGCGTGCCGGTCTTGGAACGGCGGGTGCTGGTTGGAATCCTGGCCGTGGTGCTCACGGCCCTGCTGGCCTGGACTGGGACGTTGCTGTGGCGTGCCGTCCGCGCCCGCAGCCCCCTGCCGGCCGGAGCGGTGCTGGTGACGGCGGCCCTGCGGACGCCGGGCACAGCGGCGCGCCCGTGACCGGCCGCCTGCCGCGGCGGCTGCGGATCGGGCCGGGCCGCAGGGCGGCCTGCGGCTACCTCCAGGTGCGCGAAAGCGTGGTGCGGCCCCCGTGCAGCCCGCTGACCCTCGCGGACATCGTCGTGCTCGACGGTCCACCCGCGGCCGTGCGCCGGGCCAGGCGCGTTGCGTGGGGGCAGGCGCCCTCGGCGGGCGACCACCGCGTCGTGCCGGCCCTGGCACTGGTGGGCGCGGTGCATCGCGCGGCGCCCGAGGTGCGATGGCAGGTGGTTTCCGCCTGCGATGCGGTGGTCGAGGGGGCGCGGCCCCCGCGGCCGACCGACGTCGCCCTTGGGGTGGCCGCCTGGCTGCTGCTGTTCATCGGCGCGGCGACGACGCTGCTCAACTTCCACGCGGACGTCAACATGCCCGCCGCCCACCGCGAGCTCTATTTCCTTGCCACCGGCCGGCACAGCGCCCGGCCCCTGGTGGTGGAGATCCCATACGCCATCGGGGTGGGCCTGGGCGCGATGCTCTTTTTCTCTCTGCCCGGCAAGCGCCTGCCCGGGCCGCTGGAACTTGAAGTCGAGCAATATGAGCGGCGGTTGCGCACCTATTGGCGCGACCGCCGCGACCGGGGGCGGCCCTCCTGACCGCGCTGGCCGCCGTGACGGCCGCAGGCGAGGGGCTGGCCGTCGGCGCTGGGCTGGCGGCGCTGATCGTGGTGCTGTCGATCGGCGTCCGCTTGGCGGCGGTCACCGGCACCTTCGGGTGGGCGCGCGCCTACCAGTGGGCCCTGACGGCCGGCGCGGTTGCCGCGGCCGTGTATGAGGCTGCCCCGTACCACCTGGCGGGCGGGGACGCACTCGCCGCGGCGCTCGGGGCGGGGATGGGTCTGTTTGTCGGCATGCTGGCGGCGGCGTTGGCCGAGGTGGCGGCCGCACTCCCGGTGGCCGGCCGCCGCCTGGGTCTGGAGCGCCACCTGCCCCGCCTCGTGGTCGCCGTAGCACTGGGAAAGACGCTGGGCGCGATCGCCTGGTTGACCCTGCCCGGCCTGTTTGCGCGGCCGCCCCTGTGAGCGGCGCGGCTGCCGGATGCGCCGGGACGGGGACGGGCAGACTCCCGAACACAACGCGCGAGCGGGGGGATGCACGTGGTCATCAAGGTGTTGGAACTGGTCGGCACGAGCCGGGAGTCGTGGCAACAGGCGGCGGAAAACGCCCTGCGCGAGGCGGCGCTGAGCGTTGACCACATTACGGGGATTGAGGTGGCGAATCTGACGGCCGATGTGGACGGCGGTGCGATCTCCAGTTTTTCGGCCAACGTCAAGGTCGCCTTTGCCGTCGACAACAACCGCCGTCGGGCATAGGGGGAAGCGACATGCAGGCCTCGTCCGACGAGCGGGAGGCCTACCGCAGGCTGGTGCAGCGCCACGCCCCGCGGGCGCCGGTTGCGCGCAACGCACTGCTGGCCTTTGTGGTCGGCGGCTCGCTGTGTGCGCTCGGGCAGATCTTCATGAACGTGTTTGAACGGCACGGCCTTGGACCGGAGAAGGCCGGCGCGATGACGGCCGTGGTCGTCGTGCTTTTGGGGGCGGCCCTGACCGGCCTCGGTGTGTATGACGAGATCGTGCGCATCGGCGGCATGGGCGGATCGCTGCCGATCTCCGGCTTTGCCAACGCGATGGTCGCTCCGGCGATGGAGTATCGGCGGGAGGGCTGGGTGCTCGGGGTGGGGTCGCGCATCTTCAGCATTGCCGGGCCGGTGATCACCTACGGCCTGCTGGCGGCGATGGCGATCGGCGCGGTGTATGTCGCCCGGGGACTGCCGCCGCCGCGCTGAGCCGCCGGCGCGGCGGGCGGGGGGGTGCGCCACCTCCCGCGAAACGGGGGGATTGATGTGGCGATGACGGAGGTCGCTCTGGAACCCGACGCGACCGGGCGTCGCCGTGGACGGACGCTCCTGCCGCGCGATGCCTGGATCGCCGGAGCCGCTTCGGTCGCAGGCCCGACCGAGGGGCGCGGCCCGCTGGGGGGGCGCTTTGACCGCGTCGAAACCGGACATCTGCTCGGTCAGCCGTCCTGGGAGATGGCCGAAGCGGAACTGGCCCGGCGCGCGTTTTCCCGGCTGTGCGACAAGATGGGGGTGCGACCCGGCGACTTCGACCTCCTTCTGGGCGGCGACCTGCTCAACCAGACGGTGGCGAGCAGCTTCGCCGCGCGTGCCCTGGAGGTACCGATGTGCGGCCTGTATGCCGCCTGCGCCACCTTCGCCGAAGGCCTTGGCCTGGCGGCCACCCTGTGCGACGCCGGCTTCTGCCGCCGGGTGGGGGTCATCGTCTCCAGCCACCACGACGCGGCGGAGCGGCAGTACCGCTTCCCGACCGAACTTGGCAGCCAGCGCCCCCCGACGGCGCAGTGGACGGCCACCGGCGCGGTGGCCGTGGCCGTCGCCTCGAGCGCGGCGGGCGGCGGGCCGGTGCGACTGACCGCGTTCAGCCCGGGACGCGTGGTGGACTTTGCGGTCCAGGACCCCTACCACATGGGGGCGGCGATGGCGCCGGCCGCGGCAGATACGTTGGCGGCGCTGCTGGGCGACCTGCAACTGGAGCCCACGGCGGTCGGCCCGGTGTATACGGGGGACCTGGCCCGGGCGGGGGTGCCGCTGTGCGAGGCCCTGCTGGCCCAGCGCGGGATACGGCTTTCGCTGCGGGACTGCGGCGTGGAACTGTACGACCCGGGCCACCAGGATGTCCACGCCGGCGGTAGCGGCGCCGCCTGCTCGGCGCTGGTGACGGCGGCGCGAATCCTGCCGGATCTAACCGCCGGGGCCCACACCTGGACCTGCCTGTGCGCCACCGGGGCCCTGCATTCCCCCACCACCTACCAGCAGGGGGAGTCGATCCCGGGGGTCGCCCACGCCGTGGTGTTGGAGCGCGCTGGGCAGAGGGGTGGGGCGCAGCGGTGATCTTCGTTTGGGCGTTTCTCATCGGCGGAGCCCTTTGCGCGCTGGCGCAGCTGGTCGTTGACCTCACGCCGCTGACGCCGGCCCATGCGCTGGTGCTGTTTGTGGTCCTGGGGGCGGTGGCCTCCGGGTTCGGCTGGTACCAGCCGCTGGTGCGCTTCGCCGGCGCTGGGGCCAGCGTCCCGCTGCCCGGCTTTGGCAACGTCCTGGTGCGCGGAATCTTCAAGGAGATTGGCCTCCACGGGGCGCAGGGTCTGATGACCGGCGGCCTGACGGCCTCCGCCGCCGGGATCACCATGGCGATGGTGTTCGCGACCCTGGCCGCCCTGGCGTTCCGCCCCAAGGGATGAGGGATCACCCGCGGTGGGTGGGACGGGTTTACGCGCACCATGCCGCGGCTTTGTGATATAAGACAGTAGCGGCGTCCCGGGCGTCGGACGGCCCGGCAGCCTACGCCGGTGCCGTCGTGGACGGGGCGCCTGGTTCCTCGCGGGAGGAATGGGCATTGCTCGAGGTTAACGAGTTGGTGTGCGCGCTGTATGAGGCATCGTCCCGCGCAGGCTGCCGCTGGGAGAAGCCCCGCCACGAGGTGGAGCCCCAGGACGGCGGTTGTTACCGGTTTTTCGCGTCGGTGTCGCCGACCGATTGGCAGCGGCGGGACCCCGTCGAGATACAGCTGCACGTGCATGCGGATGCCCAGGACTGCAGCCTCTCGTTTTCGGTACCGCTGGCGGTGGAACCGCATTGGAACGGGTTCGCCATCGCGGCCAAGGCGCAAAACCGTCTGGCGGAAGCCGATGAAGACGAGGGATACGCTGG
>DAHWHT010000175.1 GCA_027335515.1 Clostridia bacterium | reverse complement strand
TTTGTGGGCAAAGGGCAGGGCAAGCCTTGTCCCGGGGTTGTCGTGTTCTACCCCGGCACTGCCATGGGGTCGCGGGATGTGGATTTTTGCGGTGGGCCAATCGTGCCCTATGAGTGGCTTGCAGCTCAGGGCTTTTCGGTGGTGCTGGTCGACGTTCCATACGATCACAGGAGGCCGCACGACCCTATAAATGCGGGAGCCGGAGCGGTTCTGCCGGCTGTGAACGCGGCAATACGTCGGCGGTACGTCGATCCGGACAGGATGGCCGTAATGGGTCACAGTTTCGGCGGTTACGGCGTCCTGTGCCTGGTGACGCGCACCCAGCGCTTCCGTGCGGCGATCTGCGCCTCTGGAGTTTCGAATGTTGCCTCGCAGTACGGGACCATGTATGGAGCCCTCGCGGGCCGGGAGCCAAAGACGCAGGTACCGAACGCCGAGGCCGGGCAGGGGGGCATGGGTGCTCCACCATGGGAGCGTCCGCTGCGGTATGTCACCAACTCCCCCGTATTTCACCTTGATCGGGTGACCACTCCACTTCTGCTCGTAGCTGGTTCTGAGGATTGCACCACCCCCTGGCTTCAGGCCGGCGAAGCGTTCGTTGGATTGAGGCGCTTGAGCCGCACCTGCACATTGCTCGTGTACGAAGGGGAAGGCCACGAGCCCAACCGCTGGGCAGAATGTAACCGCCGTGACTTGGCCACCCGAATCCTCGAGTGGTTACAGCGCCATCTGTAGCTGGGAGGTTGCTCGTAGGACCCTCGTGTACCGGGCCGTGGACCCCAAAATCGCCACCCTTTGCCACCCTTTGCCCTGACCCGCGAAAAGCGAGTGTCTGCAGCTGCAGAAGCTGGGGCGCATCCCGGACGCCCGCCGGCCCAAGAGCGTCCGGCACAAGCTGACGGTGCTGCTGGTCTATGGGGTGTGCGCAAGCAGGACTGCGAGCAGAGGGCGTTCCACCGGCTGGTCGACCGGCCGAAGCGCACCTTCCCGCGCCTGGAGATCCTGATGGTGGCCGACGGCCTGTACCCCAACGGTTGCTCAACACCCTGGGCTGCTCTTCCACCAGGCTGTGGGCCCTGGTCTGCACCTGCGGCTTCCGTGGCGCCCTGCTCTTCCTGGGGGAGACCTATCCACCCCCTGGCTGAGCGCCGAGCTCCTGCGCGCCCGTCTGTCCCAACTCCGCTGGATGACCTAACCGCCCGCGTCCCCTCTGCCCACCGGCACCGCGTTCGACGGCGCCGGCTTTGGCGGGCCAGTGGCGGCACCTCGGGGCTATCGGCCATGGCGCCGACCCTCTGTGGGCATCCTGCCCGTACCTGCAAGAGCCCCCATCTCGCGTCACGCACCGTCGCCTGCGCTTCCCCGGACCTCCGATCCGCCCCCCTCCACCACTCATGCTTCAGCGCTGTTACCGCGGTTAGCGCTGGGCGCGCCTTGACCGGCGCCGGGTGTTGGGTTATTCTCCATTTGGGTACCGGCACCTTTAAGCACGCCCGGAGAGGCATGCAAGGAGCCGCCAACGGTGTTGCGCCCGGTTTGGGGCGCGTCCGGATGGTAGGGCAGCGCCTCCGCGTGGCGGGGGCGTTTTTTTGTGCACGTTGGAGGCTGGCGGCATGGCGTTACGGCAGAAGGCGGTCATCCTGGACGGGGACGCGATGACCCGGGCCTTGAGACGCATGTCCCATGAGGTGATCGAGCGCCATGGCGGCGTCCAGGGGCTGTGGCTGGTCGGCATTCGCCGCCGCGGCGTGCCCCTGGCCCAGCGGATGGCCGCGGAGATGGCCGCGTTTGAGCACGCGCAGGTGCCGATCGGTGAGCTGGACATCACCCTGTATCGCGACGACCTCACGACGAGCCACGACCGCCCCCAGGTGGGACGAACCCAGATGCCGGGCGATCCGCGCGGCAAGACCATCGTGCTGGTGGACGACGTGCTTTATACGGGTCGGACGGTGCGCGCCGCCCTGGACGCGCTGATCGACCTCGGGCGGCCGGAGCAGATCCAGTTGGCCGTTCTGATCGACCGCGGCCACCGTGAGCTGCCTCTGCGGGCGGACTTTGTGGGCAAGAACGTGCCGACATCCCGACTCGAGGTGATCGAGGTGCGTCTGCGCGAGACGGACGGCCAGGACGAGGTGGCGATCATGGAACAGGTCGCCCCGGCACCTTGACGGCGACGGTGGGGGAGTGGACGACCCTGCAGCATTTGTGCGATCTGGACGGGTGGACGTCGGTTGGGCTGGGGGCTCTGCTGGATACGGCGGAATCCATGGCGGAGATCCTCGATCGTCCCATCCCCCGGGTTCCCGCGTTGCGCGGACGCACCGTCCTGCTGCTGTTTTACGAGGCCAGCACCCGCACCCGCCACTCGTTCGAACTTGCCTGCAAGGCGCTCGGCGCCGACAGCCTGAGCCTGGCGGCGGCGACGAGTTCGGCCGCCAAGGGTGAGTCGCTGGTCGACACGCTGCGGACCGCCAAGACGTTGGGTGCCGACGCGGTCGTGCTGCGCCATCCGGACAGTGGGGCCGCGGAGGTGGCGGCCGCCACCGGGCTGCTGCCCGTCATCAACGCCGGCGACGGCACCCACGCCCATCCGACGCAGGCCCTGGCGGACCTCTTTGCCGTTCGCCGCCGCCTTGGCCGGCTGGCGGGGTTGCGCGTGACGATTGTGGGCGACATCCTGCACAGCCGGGTGGCGCGTTCCGCCGCGCGCGGGTTTCGCGCCTGCGATGCGGCGGTGACGTTGTGCGGGCCACCACCGCTTGTGCCGCCGCACGCCGCTCCCGCCCTCGGGGCCCGCGTCGAATACGACTTGGAACGTGCCCTGACGGGCGCCGACGTCGTGATGGCGCTGCGGGTGCAGCGGGAACGCCAGCAGCAGGGGCTGGTGCCGGGCGCCGCCGACTACCGCGCCGGGTGGGGACTGGACGTACGTCGACTCCAATCCTTCTGTCCACAGGCGCTGGTGCTCCATCCCGGCCCCGTCAACCGCGGGGTGGAACTCAGTCCGGAGGTGCTCGATCTGCCGCAGGCCGTGGTGGGGGAGCAGGTGACGGCCGGAGTGGCCGTGCGCATGGCGGTGCTCTACCGCATCCTGGAGAGCGAAGGGACGGAAGGCGCGTGATGGTGCTGCGTGGAGGCCATCTCTGCGACCCGACCCAGGGACGGGATGGGCCGGCGGATCTTTATCTGCGCAACGGCCGGGTCGCCGCCGTGGTGGACGCGGGGGCACCGCCGCCGCCGGGCGACTGGTCGGTCTGCGACGTCCGCGGGTCCCTGGTGGTCCCCGGCCCCATCGACACCCTGTGCGCCTGTCCGACCGGTGGCGATCCGTGGCGCGAGGACCTGGATTCGCTGACCGCGGCGGCGGCCAGCGGCGGCTACACGGCCCTGATGCTCTACACGGGATCCGGCGATCCCGAACGCATTGCCGCCCTGCGCGATCGCCCGGGGGTGCGGTTGCATGCGGTGGCCGCGCTGCAGCGGGACGACGGCCTCGCCGATCTTGGATTGGTGCAGCGCGCCGGCGCTGTGGCGGCGGCCGACTGGCCGGGAACCCCGCTACCGCCGCGCCTGCTGCGGCAGGCGATGGCGTACGCGGCGGGCGTGGGCCTGCGCCTGGTGGTGGTCGCGCAGGACGCAGACCTCGCCGGGGACGGCGTCGCGCATGAAGGACCGCTGGGGTTTGCCCTGGGGCTGCGCGGTATTCCGGCCTGGGCCGAGGAGGTGGCAGCGGCCCGCGTCGCGGCGCTGCAGCGCGGCAGCGGCGGCCGGGTGCACCTGGCCGCCCTATCCACCGCGGGCGGCCTGGCCGCCCTGGGCACCGGGGTCTCCGCAGGCGTGGCCGCCCACCACCTGCTGCTGACGGATGCGGCCCTGCGCGGCTACGACACCGCGGCCAAGCTGGCTCCGCCGCTGCGGGACGAGGCGGACCGCGCCGGCCTGCTGGCGGCGGTGCGCGCCGGGAGGTTGCTTCTGGCGTCCGACCACCGGCCGGCCCCGCCGGAAGACAAGGACGGCACCTTTGAGGCCGCGGCCTGGGGCGCCAGCGCGGTGGAGACCGCACTGGCGGCGGCCCTGGAGGTCCTTGAGCCGGCCGCATTCGTTCGCGCCTGTGCCAGCGGTCCGGCCGAGGCCTTTGGGCTTTCGGGGGGGACGCTGGCGGTGGGGGCGCCGGCGGACGTGGCCGTGTTTGCGCCGCGTCCCTGGCAGGTGGACCCACAGCGGCTGAGGTCGCGCGGACGCAGCACCCCGCTGGCGGGCATGCGGCTGGGTCACCGCGCCGTGCTGACCCTGGTCGCGGGGCGCGTCGCATACGCCGATGGGGATCTGGCCTTCACGCAGGCCTGAGGTCCATAAGCGCGCCGGAATGGAGGGGACTTCCGTGGAAGGTCGGCTGGTCCTTGAGGATGGCCGCGTGTATCCGGGAGAGGTGTTTGGCGCCCCGGCGGCCGCCGGCGTCTGTGGCGAGGTGGTGTTCAACACGGGCATGACCGGCTACCAGGAGGTGCTCACGGACCCTTCCTACGCCGGGCAGATCGTCGCGATGACCTATCCGCTGATCGGCAACTACGGCACGACGCTGGACGAGGCCGAGTCGCGCCGCCCGTGGGTGCGGGGGTTTGTCGTGCGCGAGTACTGCGTCGAGCCGAGCCACTGGGGCGGGCGGATCACGCTGGAGGCCTACCTGCGGGAGGCCGGGATCTGCGGGCTGGCCGGTGTGGACACCCGCTCGTTGACCCGCCACCTGCGCCGGCACGGTACGGTGCGCGGTGTGCTGCACGGCGGCGCGGACGCAGACATCCCGTCCCTGACCGGCCAGGCCCGCGCCTGGCAACCGGGGGACCTGATCGGAGAGGTGTCGGCGCCCGCCATCGCCGCATACAGCCAGGGGACGCCCCACATCGTGCTGGTCGATTACGGCGCGAAGGCCAACATCGCGCGGACCCTGGCGGCACTTGGCGCGGGTGTCACCATCGTGC
>DAHWHT010000145.1 GCA_027335515.1 Clostridia bacterium | reverse complement strand
CGGATTGACTGGAGGCCAGCGGGGGCGGAGGCAGACGCCGTCGGCCAAGCATCAGGTAGGTGAGCGCGAGCCAGACCATGGCCACATGGTGCTGGAAGCCAGGCCATGAACGGCCTTGGTAATCTGCAAGTCCCGTTTCCTGCTTGGCATTTTCGTATGAATTCCTCTCGATTAGAGGTCGGCGGTGGGCCAGGTCCGCCAATTCATTCATGGTCAAAGTGTCTGGACCGCTGATGATATATTGTTTGAGTTCATCTCGGCGGTGAGGGCCAGGACTGCATGGTTGCTCCAGCAGTAGCCAGAGTTCTGGACTCTCCGTTTCCGCGGACGGGTCGGGCCGCTTCAGCTTTGTCGCGCTCACCACGTGGGCGCGAAAGGCGGCAAAGGCATGGACCAGGGGTGTACCGTTGACATCCTGCCGGTATGCCACGGCGTGCCAATCCTCGGCTGCCAGGACTGCCCGCAGTCCGTCGGGCGTACGTAGGCGCGGGAGGGAGGGCTGCCCGCCGCGCGGGTGGCCCGGGCGGCCAGTGGGGGGAGGCGGCGGCACGGCGGGCAGCCAGGGTTCCCCGACCAGCCGAACGGTGTCGTTGCTGCGGATGGCCAGGACGAACTCAAGACCCAGTGCCAGCAGGCGCAGGATCATCGCCAGCCCCGTGTACCCGGCGTCGGCGGACACGCGGTGCAGTTGCAGTCCCCAGGCCTGCACGCGCAGCAGCAGGTCCACGGCCAGTTCTGGCTTGGTGCGGAAGACCCAATCGGCAGGGACTTTCGCCTCGGCACGCCGCTGTCGGCAGTCTTCGTTAGCGCCACCCCACCGCTTTTCAGGTAGGAACAGCTCCGCGGTGCCGGGGAGGTCGAAGTCGCCCGCGCACAGATGCAGGCTGACGAGCACTTGGCCGTTGTCCGTCTTGCCCAGGCAGCCCAGATATTGCCGGGCCACCCCCACGCTGTCATTCCCTTTCTTCGGAATGCTGACCTCGTCGATGATGGCGTCTACCGGCAGACCCTGACAGCCCGCCCGCGCGAAGCCGTCCAGTACCCGCACCCGGTCCAAGTCGGGCGCCGACCACGGCGACCGTACCAGGAAGTTGTGCACGCTCTCCAGCGTGAGGCCGGGGATCGCGGCCTCCATGGTCTCACCGTTCTTCCGCGGCAGGTTGCTGAGCAGGCCGGTGGTGTACAAGCGTGCCACTTCTCGCGTATCCCGGCGCCGGAACACCGACCGAAACCCATCCAGGTACCGCGCCAGCGGTTCCGGCGGCGTGAGCGACGCGCTATCGAACTCGCGGGGCCGCAACTTCCGCTTGTGCGGGTCGTTGTAGATCTCCTCGCGCTTCTTTTGGCGCCGTTCGAGGACGTGCGGACCGAAGCGTAGGGAGCGGGCTACCTTGTCCTGCACCAGTCGCATCCAGGCTTGGTGGTTGCGATGCGCTTCATCGTCCACGAAGGTATCGTACAGACGGGGGGAGCCCTTGTCCAGCCCCCGTCTGGGGCACTATGAGCAGCGCCTCGCCGCCGATCACACTACCCAGAATGGTATTTGGCCCGCCACAGAGGGAACCCCGTTATGGTAGCACTCCTCTCCAGGGATCCAGGTGGGTGGAAGGCGCAAGGGTAGTAATACGGTCCGCCCTGCCGTTCACGGACGTTCCCGGCGGGGCGCGAGCCCTTCCCAGCTTTGCGTCGTGTGCCTTCCTCTCGTGCCGCTGCCCATACGGCGGAGGGACTCTCCGACTTCATTGGCCCGTCTCTCTGTCGGAG
>DAHWHT010000141.1 GCA_027335515.1 Clostridia bacterium | reverse complement strand
GGGTTGCCGACCTCGTCAAGGCCGGCTTCGACATCCTCGTCGAGGCGGGTTACGCCCCCGAGATGGCCTACTTCGAGTGTTGCCACGAGCTGAAGCTCATCGTGGACCTCATCTACGCCGGCGGCCTTGAGGGTATGTATCAGGGGGTCAGCAACACGGCCGAATACGGCGGTATGACCGCCGGCCCGCGCGTCATCGACGAGCACGTGCGCGCCAGCATGCGCGAGAACCTGCGCCGGGTCCAGTCCGGGGAGTTCGCCAAGGAGTGGGTTCTGGAGAACCGCGCCAACTGGCCGGTGATGGGTGCCCTGCGGAGTTCCGAACAGGCGCACGCGATCACGGCGGTGGGTCGGGAACTGCGAGCCATGATGCCCTGGCTCAAGAAGAAATAGGGTTTCAGCACGGCAGGGGCCCGCGGCGGGGTCGCACGGCCCCGCCGCCCGGGCCGCCAGGTGGGGCAGGACCAACGGGGGAGGGGAGCGCATGGCCGAGCCGGCGGTACGGATCTTTGATACCACGCTGCGCGACGGTGAGCAGTCGCCTGGGGTGACCCTGAACCTCGACGAGAAGGTGGAGATCGCCCGCCAACTCGAACGGCTCGGCGTCGATATTCTCGAAGCCGGCTTTCCGGTGGCCTCCGACGGCGAGCGCGCCGCGGTTGAGGCGATCGTGGCCGCGGTGCGTTCGCCGGTCATCTGTGGGTTGGCGCGCACCCGGCGCGGCGATATCGACGCCGCCGCCCAGGCGCTGCGCGGCGCTGCGCGGGCGCGCATCCACACCTTCACCAGCGGCAGCGCCGTCCACCTGCAGCACATGCTGCGCCTGACCGAGGACGAGGCCCTGGAGCGGGCGGTGGACGCGGTGCGCTATGCGCGCCAGTTTGTCGACGACGTGGAGTTCTCGGCCCAGGACGTCGCGCGTTCGGACCCCGAGTTTCTGGTGCGCCTGTATGGGGCGGCGGCCCAGGCCGGCGCGTCGACCCTCAACATCCCCGATACCGTCGGCTACACCACCCCGCAGGAGTTTGCCGACCTGATCCGTTTCTTGCGCGGTCGCATCGCCGAAGTGGGGGTCGAGGTGGTCTTTTCGGTCCACACCCACGACGACCTGGGTTTGGCCGTGGCCAACGCCCTGGCCGGCGTCGAGGCGGGTGCCACCCAAATCGAGTGCACGGTCAACGGCATCGGCGAGCGCGCCGGCAACTGCGCCCTGGAAGAGGTCGTGATGGCGCTTTTGACGCGCAGGGACCGGTTCAACTGCACCCTGGGCATCCGCACCGAGGAGCTGTATCGCTCCAGCCAACTGGTCAGCAAGCTCACCGGGATGGCGGTGCAGGCCAACAAGGCGGTGGTGGGTGCCAACGCGTTCGCCCACGAAGCCGGCATCCATCAGGACGGGGTGCTCAAGGAGCGCACCACCTATGAGATTCTGCGGCCGCAGGATGTGGGGGTGCCGGAGACCCGGCTGGTGCTGGGCAAGCACTCGGGTCGCCATGCGCTGCGCGAGCGCTTGGAGGCCCTGGGCTACCACCTGGAGGACGCGGACTTCAACCGCGCCTTTGAGCGCTTCAAGCAGTTGGCGGATCGCAAGCGCGGTATCGCCGACGCCGACCTTGCCGCCATCGTGCAGTCCGAAGTGGTCGCCGCCGCCCCGGAGCGCTGCCGCCTGGAGTATTTCCAGGTCACCTCGGGCAGCAGCACGGTGCCGACCGCCACGGTGCGCGTCGGCCTGGCCGACGCGGATCCGGTCCAGGAGAGCGCCATCGGCGACGGGCCCGTCGACGCCTGCTTCCGCGCGATCGACCGTGCCGTCGGTCAGGAGTTCCACCTGGTCGATTACGCCCTGCGGGCCGTCACCGACGCCAAGGACGCCCTCGGCGAGGTCACGGTGCGGGTGCGCGACGGCGCCGGGCGGACGGCGACCGCACTCGGGGCGAGTACCGATGTGATTGAGGCTTCGGTGCGCGCCTACCTCGCGGCCGTCAATAAGCTTCTGGGCCTGCAGGGTTCGGGCTGGACGGCCCAGCGGACGGCGGTGGCCGGGGAGCGGCAGGTCTGACTCCGGCCGGCGGTCCCTCCGCAGGGGGACGTTAGGACGGCGAATCAGCGGCCCTGTGGCGGAGCCCCTTCGGTCGCCGTACGTGGTCGCGCCGCCGGGTGCGCTCTGAACCCTGGCGGCGCGGGTGCGGCGGAGCCGGTGGGAACGGGGAGCGCGGCCATTGCGGCGGGCCAAGGCCATCGCTGCAGCGCGGACGCGGCGTTGAATGGACCGCGACTTCGCGTTCCATCCGCCGATGGCGCAACGGGAGGCCCTGGCGGCGGGTTGGGCGGTGGAGCAGGCCCAGCCGGCCAGGGCGGTGCGGCGCCAGGGTCGCGTCCGACGCGCGGACTACGGCTCGGCGAATAGAGGCTGGATCTCCAGGGAGAAGCCGGGTAGTTCCGGGTCCAGCAGCAGGGGTGTGCCGCCGACGTGGCGCAGCGGCGCCTGGTGTGGCCGGTACACCTCGACGACGCGCGTTTCCGGATCGATCAGAACCGCGAGGACCGTGCCGTTTGCGAGGTACGCCTCCAGCTTGGCGCGCAGTTCGCCGAGCCTGTCCGATTCGGATCGGACTTCGAATGCCGCGTCGGGGGCGAGCGGCAGATGGCGGCGGCGCTGCTCGCGCGTCAGGGCCTGCCAACGGTCGCGGCGGACCCAGGCGGCGTCGGGCGAGAGACAGGATCCATCGGGCAGGTTGAAGCCCGTTGAGGAGTCAAAGGTGAGACCAAGGCCGTGCTGGCGGTTCCATAGTTCGAGTTGGAGATAGACTTGGCCACTTCGGTACCCGCTCTCGCCGCCGGCCGGCGACATCACGAGTTCCCCTTCCGCGTTGCGCTCAAACTGCCAGCCGGGGTTGCGCCGTGAGAGGCGGAGTAACTCGTCGTCCGTCACCTGGTGCAGCAGGTCAAGCCGGACTCCCACTGGGGCCACCTCCACAGATGCCATTCTAACACGGCCCAGATGGTCCCGGTTCTGAAGCCGTCGGGTTCACAGGGGATGCGATGCTTGGGTGGGAGGCGGTGCAGTGTGGTGGTTGCGCTTGAGGGTATGGCTTCACCAGGGCGGTGGCGACGCGCGCGAAGCCCTCCGTCAAGGTTCTGCCGGATGCGCGACTATGCTCCTCCGAACGCAGCCTTGCGCCCGTTTTCATCGGCCGGTCACTCTGCGGAGGGCGGTTCGGATGAGGTGCGGCCGCGATACCCCATTGGGCGGCGATTCTATGTAGGGCTTGAGGGGAAGTCCTCCGCACGGACGCGGATGTCTCGCAGGCTCCTCTGCCGATCCCCCCGTGTGCCAGAGTACCTTACGCATTGTGCGCATGGACACCCTCTGTCGCGCCATGCCCGTCCGCCTGTCGTCCTCACAACCGAACGCCGCGGTTCGACGCGCGGCGCATGCTCTCTCTGCGCCGATCGCGCCCTTGTCGGCGAATGACCAGAATGCGGGTCCGGCGCTTGCCGGAATGCCCGTCCGCTTTCAAACAGGAATCGGTGGCCGGGATTGTCCAGAATGGGTATTCGGATCGGGCCGGAATCCGCAGCGCTTCTATCGCCGCCGGCATCGTCATCGCCTGCAGCAGCCGTGGCACTCCTGACCTGCGCTTGAGCGCCCCGAGGGTTCTCCCACCGCACCCGCCCAAGCGACCGCGGTATGCAGGGCGGACCCGCGCGGCCGGGGCCGACGACCGACACCCTGCCCATGCCGACCTGGAGAGGGGGATGGTTGTCGGGTGCGTCGATGTGGCATGGAGCGCGCACGACGCCAGGGGGCGGCACGCGGACCGCCCCCTGTCAAGGGCCGCTGACTGGCCCGAGGTGCGGCGAGCGCGGCCGGTGTTGGAGTCTGAGGTGCGGGTCGGACGGGTTTCCGTCACCGAAGTGGCGCGGCGCTCCGTCTGGGCCACCGTCCTCTGGATGCTCCGCGAGGTCGACAGAATACACAGTGTAGGAGGCAACCGCCGTGGCCCTTTGTGGATGTGTGTCGGCTTGCGCTCGCTCAGTCTGGCAAGGCGAATTCCATTCGCCAACTTTGTTGTCCTTGCTCGTCAGAATGCGTATCAACGATTCGGAATCCTGCGCCTTCATACATGCGGCGAGATCGCACGTTGTAAGTGTAGACGCCCCTGACGACCAGCTTGCTCCATCCCAACTGACGAGCCCTACAAATCAGCAAGCGCAGGATGCGTCGTCCATATCCCTTCGACCGAAACTCAGGGACACCAATGTTGATCGGTAGGGCATCCTCTTGCAGGGCGCAGTCGCCGATTGGTACCCACCGATCTTCGCGGTGTACTTCCGCGATGTATGCCTCGCCGCGCGCCATCATGACGTGATACATGCCCTCCACCTGCGCGGCGTCGTAGGGGGCGACCTGGGGACCTTCGGACCCCTCCAGGACTTCGGGATCACGGTACCACGGGAGCCCGTAGGCAACGTCTTGTGGCGTCACCATTGGCCGCAGCCTTAGATCTCCGTCTTCGAGCACCACTGGGCAGCCCCTTCCGCCATGCTGCTTACGGGACCCCTGTGAAGGTGGCATCCGATGCAGGCGTCTATTTCCTCGTGGAGTACATTACCAAAGACGGTGAAGCCCGGCCTTGCTCACGGGCCTGTCGCCGCGGCCGCCCAGTGTGGCCTGGGTGGTGCTGTTGCACGCCACGTCTAAGCTTCCCATCCCCTCTCGCGCAGGACCGAGGCAGGTCAACGTCCACGAAGGGCCGTCTTTCGGGATCTCCTCCTCTGTCCGCACAGGGGGATGGTCGCCTGGGCTCTTTGTGCTGTCGGCACGTGTTGCAGGGTGGCTGGCAGGAAAAATGATGGAGCCAGGAACCTAGCCAGAGCGTCTCCAGCCACGGAGGCGCCGATGCTCAGGGGGTTTCCCTGCCCACCGGAAGGACGTGCTGGGCCGCCCGCCAAAGCTCCGTCCGTCGGGAGGTACCGGTGTGCAGCCCGAACTCCGCGCGTACCTGGAAGCCATGACCGCAAACATGGAAGCCGCCGAGCAGCGGGCCATCGCCCGCGCTGCCGCTACCCTGGACGGCAAGACCGACAGGACCCGCGAGGCCTTGGACAACAAGATCGACAAGACCCTTGAAGTGACGGATCCGCTTTGGCCCTAAGGCGACGGGTGCTTGGCCATGCTGGGGCAGCGTGCCACGGCCCAGTCGCACACCGTGTGGGCGGAGAGGATCAGGGCATCGCAGAGTGCGGCCGAGGGCTCCGGGGCGTCGGGGTCCGTGCGCACGGCAAGGGCCCGCACGGCCTGAACCACCTCCGGGGGGAGCGGCGCGCCGGCGGCAATGGCCAAGTCCTCCAGGCCCGTCGTGGGGGGCGGCAGGGGTGCCCCCGCGGCCAGGACGGCCGCCCGCAGGGCCTGGGCTGCGGCCTGGCGGGCGAACGCGACCCCGTGGGCGGTTCGGCCGGCGGCCTGGAGGTCGCGGGCCACGCCGCGGTTTTCACCGCTCGCGACCAGAAGGCCGCGTATCAGCCGGGCCGCGTCGGTCGGCAGCGGGGCCGTCGCCGCTTGGCGTTCTGGCGCGCGCAGGAGGCCCAGGCGCAGCATCTCCCGCTGGCGGACCGCGACGTAGCGCACCAAGCGATCCTGCGTCCGGCGGTCCGGGGCGCGAAACGATAGGCCGAAACGGGCGGCTCCCTCTTGATCGAACACCCGCACCACCACGGCCGCCAGAGTGATGGGGGTGTCGACGCCCGGCAGCGCGAGGGTGAGTTGCAGCGTGGCTCCCGGATCCGGATATGGGGGGGAGTCCAGCGCCAGCAGGCAGCCGCCGCCGCTGAGGTTGGTCAGGCGCCCGGGGCCCGCGCTGGTCCGTGCGGGCAGGTCGACATCGACGCGGAAGAAGTCGCGTTGGGACGTCTCCGTCCAGGGGGCGGGGAGCTTCAGCCGCAGCAGTGGCGGTGCGCCCTGCTCCAGGCCGATGGCCACGGCCGCGGAGTGGAACGCGCTTGCGTCCCGCCGCACCGACAGTTCCAGGCGGCGCCCGGCGTCGATGCGCACGACGACGCCGCGGCGGGTGGGCGCCTGCAACAGCAGTGCCTCCGGCGTCAGATCCGCGACCAGGGTGCGGTGGCGGTGCTCGTGTCCGCCTTCCGTCCAGGCGATCTGCACCGCGGTGCCCGGCTGGAGCAGCGATGCGCTGTCGGCTCCCTCTGCCTGTGTTGATGCCACGCGCCCACCGTCCCCCGTCGCGCTGCCTTCGGCAGCCGTGGATTTGGGCGCGCATGCCGCTGGATCCTGCCGTGTCCGGGGGCCCTGCAGGGGCTCCCACCGGCCCTACCGAACCCGCGGCCGCAGAAGGGGGACCGAGTGTGCTCAAGGACTTCCGAGCCTTCCTGGCGCGCGGCAACGTGGTGGATCTGGCCGTGGCGGTGGTGGTGGGTGGGGCGTTCAACCGCGTGGTCGCCTCGCTGGTCAAGGACATGGTGACACCGCTGATCGCCGCGGTCGGCGGCCAGCCGGACCTTGGCCGACTGTTTTTCACGGTGCACCGGGCGCGCTTTATGTACGGGAGTTTTGTGGACGCCCTGTTGACATTCCTCATCGTGGCCCTGACCGTCTTCTACGTGGTGGTGCTGCCCCTCAATGCCCTCCACCGGCGGCGCGGCGTCCCGACCACCACCAAGACGTGCTCGGAGTGCCTGAGTGTGATCCCGATGGCTGCCCACCGCTGTGCGTTTTGCACGTCGATCCAGCCCGCTCCGCGTTGAGAGGGCACCGGGGGGCGGGTTGCGGGCGGCGGCGCCCGATGGTGCACTGGTCCCACCACGCGGATGTGGAACAACGCACCACCGGGCTCGGATGCGCGATCAGACGGTCAGCCGCAGCACACCGACGCGCAGGAGGCCTTGGATCCACGAGTCGGGCCGGGTGAGCCACCGACCGAAGGCGGTCGTCGCCGTCGACCACCAGCCA
>DAHWHT010000125.1 GCA_027335515.1 Clostridia bacterium | reverse complement strand
ACGACCTACCGGTCACGGTGGTCCCACGTCGAACCCGACCACATGGCCCAAGACGTGCTTCGCGCCGCCACCTGGGTGCTCTGCGGCGGGAGCCGGACCCGCTCGAGACTCGGCCCCCACGACGCAGCCTGCCGGCGGCGTAACGGAGATCCCGAAGCACCCATCCACTTGGCGGGGTCCGCCGCACCGACGGTAGAGACCGCCGTCCATCATCACGTGGTCCGCAGCGGTCGGCCCCCTTCCGGGACGGGCGGGCACTCAGCCGGACGTCTGCTGACGGGTCAGGCGCATCAGTTCGAAGAGCACCTCCGGTAGGACCACGGTGGTGCCGTTACTCTGCAACTGGCGGCCCATCTGCACGATCTGCGCCGTCGACGTTGTCCACAGCGTGGCCAGATGCACCCCGAACCCGTACCCCGCGGACGGTGGCGGAGCCGTGATCTGGGCGGGGTGGCTCGCCCAGATGCAGGGGGTGTTTCCCACCCACTGGATCATGGGCCGGCGCCCCCTGCCGGCACCGCTGCCCAACACCATGCCCGGTGGCTGGATCTGCCGCACATACTCCTGCAGCACCGCATCCGAAAGCACCTTCGGTCCGGACGGGTTGGGCCAGACCCAGGGTATGGTGATCCCGGTGGCCCGCATCGCCCGTGCCGTGCGCGCCACGTAGGCCGGCAGTTCGCTTGCCGGATACTGGTCGGCATACATGTAGCCGACCCCGGAGGGCCCGGTGGAAAAGCCGTCGTTGGCCGTGGCCGTGGCGCGGTAGTGGGCGATCATGGCGGGCGCCAGATCCGCAAGCACCGGATCCAGCGACCAGGAGATCGGTACCCGGCCGCGGGACGGTTCCAGCCAGCGGTCCAGGATCGTCACCTGATCGGCCGCCGCGTTGTCCCCGTCGGTGACCTGCAGAGCCATGAAGGAACGCTTGCCGGCCGCCAGCAGGCGCCGGGCCTCTGCCTTGGTGTTCAGGCGCGGTTTGGGCGCCGTCGGAGCGGGAACGCCGCACCATACGGTGGCGTTGGAAAACAGGGTGGCGGCGACCACGGCCACCCCGTGCGGCGAGGTGATCCCCACCGAGGCCCATTCATACTTCACCGAGCCGCTGTTGGACCACCAGCCCAGGAGCAGGCCGTTGGGATGCATCGACTGGTACAGCTCGACGGACATGGCCCGCTGCGCCGGGCGGAAGGGGTTGAAGGTGAAGCAGAAAGCGCGCGTGGCCACGGCGAAGTCATAGATGAACCCTGGGATCCTTGGTGCCTTGCTGACCACGAAGCCGTGGGCGCAATGCGGCCATAGGTTCTGCAGGGCCCAGGAGTAGGCCGCATCCTCGTCCGGGAAGCGCCCGGTCAGGTCCTTGCGCACCTTGAGGTGCAGGGATGCGGCCTGCCCGGCGGTGACCGGCAGCAGATCGTGCAGCCCGGCGTAGGTCGCCGCAACGTTCTTGGTGTACGGCAGCTGGTTTTCGCGGCTCAGCTGGGAGGGGTCGTAGACCACCGCCCCGTGGAAATGGTTGGAGAACTGGTGGAGCAGGTTCCCCAGGGCGGTGGCGCCAAGTTGCTTCTGCTGGGGGATGTGGGCCAGGGCGGTCTGCAGCCACCGCGTGTCCTGGGCGCGCCCCACCAAATACAGCGACTGCCCCCGGCCGCTGCGGTTCACCAGACCCTGCAGGCTGGTCAGCAGCGTGATGTCCTCCGGGGACATCCCGGCCGTGTCCACCACCAGGAGCCGGGATGGACGCCGGGTGGCCGGCAGGAACCGGCTGCCGGTCGCCCCTTGGAGAAGGCCGCAGCCGGCCATCAGCGGCGCTCCCAGAACCGCACCCACGCCGCCGCCGGCCAGGTGCAGCAGATGCCTGCGGGAGATCGCCATCGTGCCCATCCCCCCCGGCGAAGCAGTGTTCTTCCAGATACGGCCCCGCGGCGGCGTTTCCTGTGCCGGGCGGGCCGGCGCGCCGCAACGGGCGGGGCGGCGCCCCTGGGTGCGGCGGTGGGCGGCCGGAACCTGAAACGACCGTGTGATCGGGAAAACCTTGGCCCACCCCACCCCAAGGCGCCGACGCTGCGCAGGCTGCGTGGCACCACGGAGACAACGGGCGGAAAGCGGGCGGGATGCCGTTGGGCGTGCCCCGGCCAAGGAATGGGTGCGGTGTGGTGGGCGCATGGGTACCGGCCGCAGACGGGTGCGTGGGCGCCTTCCCCCGAGGTGACTGCGTCGAATCCGCACCGCCGTCATGGATGTCGGTGCGGCGGCTGAAGCGCGGTGCCGTCCCGCCGTTGACACGGGACCCGCCGCGGCTGCCGGGGGCGCGGCAGCAAGGCTTTGCCGTCCTTGGTCCGCTGACCCGCGGGGCGGCCCTCCGGCCGCACCCATCGGAACCCCGTGGGGCGCCCGGGTGCGGGAGGGCGTGGTCGACGCGGACGGTCGCGGGTGCCCGCGGTTCGCGCTTCAGGCGTAGGCCAGGCGTGGGGCGAGTTGCCCGGGTGGGGGATCGAGTTGGGCCGGCAGTTTGGCCGCGAGGCGTCGACGCAGTTCGGCGTGGTCCGGGTCGCGCCAGAGATTGCGGCACTCGTGCGGATCGGCCTCCAGGTCGTAGAGTTCCCCCGTGTCGCCCGGCAGGTGGGTGGTCAGCTTGTAGCGGTGGGTGACGACGGTTTGCAGTTGCAACCCTGGCGTCGCCCGGTTTTCGATGCGCACCGCTTCCCGCGGCCCAGGCGCATCCTGCCAGAGCACCGCCCCCTGGTCCAACCCGTCCAGGCCGGCGGGAACTGCCCCCCCGGCGGCGCCAAGCAGGGTCGGCATCAGGTCCATCAGGCTGAAGAGGGCGGCGCACCGCCGCCCGGCCGGGATGCGTCCGGGCCAGCGCCAGAGCAGTGGAACGCGCAGCACGGACTCGACGTGGAAAGGCCCCTTTCCCCACAGGCCGTTGTCACCCAGCAGTTCGCCGTGGTCGCTGGTGAAGACGACCAGGGTTCGGTCGGCCTGGCCGCATTCGTCCAGCGCGGCCAGGATGCGGCCGAGGTGGTGGTCGACTTGGGCGATCATGGCGAAGTAGGCGTGGCGCCAGCGGCGGGTTGCATCCGCGGGGATCGTGCGGTGGTCGAGCCCCGGGTCGAAGCCGGCGGGGGGGAGGGTGTCTTCTGGCCAGTGCGCCGCCGCGCGGCCTTCGAGCGCCGCCCCATAGAGCGCGGGCCGGTCGATCCAGCGGTCGGGTGCGGCCGTGGGCGGCGTGCCCGCGTCCCCGAGGGCCACCTGCCGGCTGTACCAGGGCTCGGGGGCGACAAACGGTGGATGCGGATCGGGGAAGCTCGCCCAGAGCAGAAACGGCTGGGTGCGGTCGCGCCGGGCCCAGGTGTGCAACTGGCGAATCGCCAGGTCCGCGACCCAATGGGAGCTGTGCCATTGGGGTGGCAAATCCCAGCGGCCGCCCGGGGCGTTGGCGAGTTCGTGGCTGCGCTGGCCGCCAAAGAAGGCCGAGGAATCGACCCCCTGGCAGCGCAGCCACAGCCCGTAGTGCATGCCCGCGGCGTGCGGCTCGCAGGTGTGGCCGATCGTCAGCGCGCAGCGTTCGAAGCCGTAGTAGGGCCCGCGCCAGCCGGCGAAGTGTTCCAGGGAGAAGATGGCCGGGGCGGCCTCGGGCGACCCCGGCCACAGGCAGGGTTGCAGGTGGCCCTTGCCGATCAGCGCGGTGGTGTAGCCGAGTCGCCGCAGCCGGTGGGCCAGGGTGGTGCGGGTGTGCCTCAGGGGGACGCCCACGGTCCAGCAGCCATGACGCGAGGGCAGCAGGCCCGTCAGCAGGCTGGCGCGGCTGGGGGAACAGAGCGGATTGGCGCAATAGGCGCGGGTGCAGGCGGTGCCTTCGGCGCACAGCCGGTTCAGGGTCGGCGTGTGCAGCCCCGGCGCCCCAAGCGCGCCCATCGTGTCCCAGCGCTGTTGATCGGTGGTCACCAAAAGGATATTCGGTTGCCGCGGCGCCATCCCGGCGACCCCCCTGGCCGCGCGAGCGGCGCGGCTGTGGATCTGTTCCACTGGACCGTTCCTCCCCCTGCCGCTCGATGCGGGCCGCGTGCGGCAGGATGCGGACGGGTGCGCGCGAAGGCGAAAGGCGAGACCCGCCGGGATCTTGGCTTGTACGGGGGGCAGAGGGCGTGCTCGAGGAAGGGATCATCAAGACGGCGCCGCCGTTGGACCGGGCCAGCCCCGGGCCGGCCGGGGTGCGCACCTGTCGCTTGGACCGTATTCAGCCCGGCTATACGCTGTTCTCTCCAGGAATGGGCAACCTGGTCTGTCTGATCGACGCCGCCGGGGTGCTGGTGCATTTCTGGCCCGTGCAGCGGACGCACCTGTGTGCACTGCTTCCGAACGGCAACCTCCTGGTCGATCGCCACGGCGATGAGGGCGGCGTCGAGGAATTGGACCCCGAGGCCCGCTGCGTCTGGGCGTGGCGGGGCCCTGTGCACCACGACTTCCAGCCGTTGCCCGACGGCGGGATGGTGATGCTCACCCACCGCCAGGAGCCGGCGATGGACGGTTTTTTCGATCCCGGCGAGACGCCGCAGACCATCCGCAACGACGTCGTCGTGGAGATCGACCGCGACGGTGCGGTGCGCTGGGAGTTTTCCTTTCGCGAGCACGCGGACGCACTGGCGCGCCTCTCCGGCCTGCCCCGGCCGGTGCGCTACGGCATGCGCCGCCACGACGGCAGCATCGCCATGCTGACCCAGGCGGACTGGACCCACAGCAACACGCTGGAGGTTCTGCCCGACACCCCGCTGGGGCGCAGAGATCCCCGTTTCCGGGCCGGAAACCTGCTGTTCAGTTGCCGGTCCCTGGATGTGATCGGCGTCATCGACCGGGAGCGTTCCGCCTTCGTCTGGGCCTGGGGTCCGGGCGTGCTCGACGGGCAGCACCAGCCGACCATGTTGGCGGACGGGCACATCCTGATCTTTGACAACGGTACGTACCGCGGGTACTCGGTGGCGCGGGAGATCGATCCATCCACGGGGCGCACGGTGTGGGAGTATCGGGACCCGGAAGGCTTCTTTTCCCCGTACCGCTCCGGCGTGCAGCGGCTGGCGGATGGCAACACCCTCATCTGCTCGTCGGACGAGGGGCGCATCTTCGAGGTGACGCCGCAGGGGGAGGTGGTGTGGGACTACCATTCGCCGTTTTGGGGGACGATCCGCGGCAATGAGGGCCGCCACGTCTACCGCGCCACCCGCTACAGCGAAGCCGAGGTGGCCGGCCTTTTCGACCGCAAGGGGGACTGCGCCGGCGCGGTCGGCCTCGGCGAGGACTGGCGGCGTCGGCCGCACGGCTTTCGCGATGTCCTGGGCCACTACCAAAAGACCATGCTGTCGCGGTCGTGGTAGCGGCGGCACGAAAAGGGGGGGGCGGGGTTGGCGGCGATGCGTCCGAATGTCGTGCTGGTGCTGATGGACGATATGGGTTACGGCGATATGGGGTGTTACGGGCCCACCCCGGTGCGCACGCCCCACATGGACGCCGTCGCCCGCGACGGGGTCCGCTTTGAGCGCATGTATTCGGCCGCGCCGGTCTGCACGCCCTCGCGCTGCAACCTGCTCACCGGTCGCTACGCACAGCGCGTCGGCCTGCCGCGGGTCCTGTTCCCGCGGGATACCATCGGACTGGAGGCCGGTGAGCGGACCATCGGCGACGTGCTGCAGGCCGCCGGCTACGCCACGTGCGCCCTGGGCAAGTGGCACCTCGGCTGCCTGCCCGAGCACCACCCGCGCCGCCACGGTTTCGATCGCTTCTTCGGCCTTCCCTACAGCAACGACATGCAGCCCCTGCCCCTGTATGACGACGAGGAAGTCCTGCCGGGGCCCGTGGATCAGGCGAGCCTGACGCGCCGGTATACCGACGAGGCCATTCGCTTCATCCGCGACCGTTCGGAGCAGGAGCCGTTTTTCGTCTACCTGGCGCACACCATGCCGCACATCCCCCTGCATGTGGAGGCCGACTTTCGCGGGCGCTCCGGTGCCGGCACCTACGGCGATACGATCGAGTGCATCGACTTCCACCTCGGCCGTCTGCTCGAGGAACTGCACGCCCGCGGCCTGGAGGAGCGGACGCTTGTCATCGTGACCAGCGACAACGGCCCGTGGTTTGAAGGCGGCACGGCGGGGCAGCGCGGCCGCAAGTTCGACGTGTACGAGGGCGGGGTGCGCATGCCCTTTGTGGCGCGTTGGCCGGGGACCCTGCCCGCCGGCACCGTCTGCGGCGAGCCGGCCGCCTTCATGGACCTGCTGCCGACCCTGGCCGCCTGGGCCGGGGCGCCGTTGACCGGCTGCCGCCCGCTGGACGGGGCGGATATCCGCCACCTGTTCCGCGGCGAGGGCAAAAGTCCGCACGAAGCGCTGTATTTCTATATGGGCAACAGCCTTAACGCCATCTGCGCCGGACGATGGAAGCTGCACGTCGCCCGCGGCGCCGAGGGCAAGGACCGCGGCCAGATGCCGCAGTTGTTCGATCTGGAACTGGACCCCCAGGAGCGGTACAACCTGGCGGACCGCCACCCGCAGCGCGTGGCGGAACTGACCGCGCGGCTCGCCGCTTTCGATGCCCAACTCAAAGCCGAGCGTCCACCCGCCTGAGGGGCGGGTGGTTCGCGGGGCGGCCGGCGAGTGGTAGGGTGGTGGGGGAGACGGACGGCGGCTGCGGGGGCGGTCGCGGCGGGCGCTTGGGGGTGGGATGCGTGGCTTCGGGGCGCCGCGCCCTGTTGTGGGGGGCGTGCTTGGCGGTGGCC
>DAHWHT010000217.1 GCA_027335515.1 Clostridia bacterium | reverse complement strand
GCCGACCCGGGCCGCGCCCCGCACAAGAACTGCCGCAGATGGGCTCGCAGGTCCGGCGACGGGGCGATCACCCACAGCGGCGCGCCGACCCGGGCGTCCACCGTGGTACCCTCCCACGTCAGGCGCACCCCTCCAGCGGTCGGCTCGACCGCCCGGCCTTCGCCGCCCTCGCCGCCCTCGCCGCCCTCCTGTGCCTCCAAGAGCTCCGCCACGCGGTCGCCGACCGCCTGGATGCCGCGGACGTTGATGAAAACCCCGCTGAGGGTGCTCACAGGCGTCGTGATGCGGTGCACATAGGCCACAAAGGCGAGCACCGTACCAAGCTGCATGGCGCCGGTGAAGATGCCGTGCGCACCGAACCACCAGATCAGCGCCACCCCGAGCGCAGGGGCGACCGCGTAGAAGTTTCCATACCCCCGGGAGATGTTGCGGGCAAAGATCCCCAAATCCGCCAGAACGGCGTTGTCGCGCTTGAACCCCCGCACGTCGGCCTCATCCTGGCCGAACAACCGCAACGCCAATACCTCCGAGATCCGGGTCGCGCGACCGACCCGCCGGCTCAAACTGGCCAGCACCTCATACTGCCGCCGCGTGACCGCATACAGCCAGCGGGCCGCAAACCGCGCCAGCACCAGAAACGGCGGCAACAGGACGACCACCATCACGGCGAAGCCCGCGTTGAGCCGAAACATGACGATCAGGGTGGAAACCAGGGTGGTCGCGGCCCCGATCGTGGCGAGCAGGGTGGAGAAGATCCCGGTAATACCGTTGAACACCAGTGAGTTGCCACCGACGATCCCGACGTCGTTCACGGTGCGGCTCGCCGCGTCGGCACCCCCCATGCCCTCCAGAGACTGCAGGGGGATGCGCAGCAGGCGATCGAACACCGTCTGTCGCACATCGCGCACAACCCCATTGGTCGCCCAGGCAAAGAGGTAGCCGCCGATCGCCGCGGTCGTGGCGATGATCAGCTGCACCCCGATCAGGAGCAGGGCGTCGTGGACCAACAGCGCGGCGTTGTGGTGCGGCAGCGCGACGTCGATGATGTTGCGGATATACAGCGGGGGCAGGACGCCGAGGGCGGCCCCGAACATGACATTCAAAATGACCCAGAGCACCGCCGGCCAACGGGGCCGGAAATAGCGCAGCAACAAGACGATGCTGTTGCTTCGCGGCCGCACGGCGGGGACCGCCCGCCAGTCCACATTCAGGCCTCGCCAGAAGGGCCAGTCGCGCCACAGACCAGCCATGCCGTTGCGAAAACGCCGCCACGCATCCATCGCCCAGGCCTCCCCGCGCACGGAGAACGCACTCTGCGAACGGCCGCCAGGCGACACCCCTGGCCCGGAACCGCCGCCACTCCGAGCGCGCGACCATCTCCGTGCCCCGCCTGGCATTACGTACGCACGCGCATTTCCCTATCTGTCCCACGCTGCGGAGGCCCAAAGATGCCTGGCGGCGACCCCACACCGGAACCAGAGCTGGACCGGGCGCCCCTCAGGTGGTGGCCGCGCCCAGCCGCTCCGCCACCTGGGCCATGTCCTTGTCGCCACGCCCGGAAAGGCTCACCACCACCACGGCGCCGGGGCGCAGGTCCGAGCACACCCGCGGCAGGGCGGCGATCGCATGGGCGGTCTCCAGGGCGGGGATGATTCCTTCGGTCTCCGCCAACAGCCGCATGCCGTCCAGCGCCTCGGCATCCGTGCACGTCAGGTAGACCGCGCGGCCGCTGTCGCGCAACTGACTGTGCTCAGGACCGACCCCGGGGTAGTCCAGGCCGGCCGAGATCGAATGCGCCGGCCGCACCTGTCCGTCCTCATCCTGCAGCAGGTATGACAGGGCGCCGTGCAGCACCCCCGGCCGTCCCGCCGTCAGACTCGCCGCGTGCGCACCGCTTTCCAGCCCCAGCCCGGCCGCCTCCACCCCATACAGCCGTACCGACGCCTCCGGGATGAAGGGCGCAAACAGACCGATCGCGTTGCTGCCACCCCCGATGCAGGCCACCGCCGCATCCGGCAGCCGTCCCTCGACCCGGGCCAGTTGGTCGCGCGCCTCGGTCCCGATCACCGCCTGGAAGGCGCGCACCAGCCACGGATAGGGATGCGGACCGGCGGCGGTGCCGAGGATGTAGTGGGTGGTCTCGACGTTGGTGACCCAGTCGCGGATGGCCTCATTCAACGCGTCCTTGAGGGTGCGGCTGCCGGCGTGCACGGCCGTCACCTCCGCCCCAAGCAGTCGCATGCGAAAGACGTTGAGTTCCTGACGGTGCATGTCCTCCGCGCCCATGTAGACGCGGCAGCGCTGCCCAAAGAGCGCGGCGACCGTTGCCGTCGCCACGCCGTGCTGGCCCGCCCCGGTCTCGGCGATCACGCGCGACTTGCCCATGCGCCGCGCCAGGAGGGCCTGGCCGAGCGCATTGTTGATTTTATGCGCCCCCGTGTGGCAGAGGTCCTCGCGCTTGAGGTAGATGCGCACCCCCCCGCCGATCCGGGCCGCCAGTCGCGTCGCGGGCGTCAACGGCGTCGGGCGGCCGACATAGGAGCCCAACAGGCCCTCAAAGGCCGCCAGGAAGGACGGGTCGGCGATCGCGGCCCGAAACGCCGCTTCGAGTTCCTCGAGGGCCGGCATCAGGGTCTCCGGCACATACTGCCCGCCGTAGGGACCAAACCGGCCCTGCACGTCAGGCCCGCCGATGGTGGCCCCGCTCCAAGTCTCCACTTGCCCACCCCCGTGCGGCGGCACAGAACCGCCGCATGCGATCCGGGTTCTTGCACCCGCCGATCTCGACGCCGCTGGACACGTCGACCCCGTGGGGAAGTGCCATTGCGCAGGCGGCCGCCACATTCTCCGGTGTCAGGCCCCCGGCCAGCACCAGCGGGACGCCCGTCCCCACACCCCGTGCGCGGGACCAGTCCCACGCGAGTCCGGATCCACCGGCGCGCGGTTCGACCAGCAGCCAGTCCGCCTCCGGGGCCGGATCCGTCAGGTCCCAATGCCGCAGGACACGCCAACGCCGGCGCAGGGCCGCCACCCAGGCGTCCGGCTCGCGACCGTGAAGCTGCACCGCGTCCAGGCCGACGGCGGCGGCCCGCCGTTCCACCGCCTCCGGCGGCTCGTCCACAAAGACGCCCACCGCCAGGACGCCGGGCGGCACCGCCCGGCGCACCGCCACGGCGTCGTCCGGGTCGAGACTGCGGCGGTATCCGGGCGTGAGCACCATGCCCACCGCATCCGCGCCGGCGGCCGCGGCTTGCGCCGCATCCTCCGGTCGGCGGCAGCCGCAGATCTTAATCCACACCCGCCATCCCCCCGCCCGTCGCGTCCGCGGCCACCAGGGCGGCAACCGCGCCCTCCGGGTCGCCGGAGCGCACCAGGGACGTCCCCACGAGCACCGCCGCAATGCCGACGGAGCGCAGCCCGCGCAGATCCTGCGGCCCGTCGATCCCGCTCAGGGCGGCGACCGTCCGACCGGCGGCCGCGGCCCGCGGCGCAAGCCGGACCGCCGTGGCCGGATCCACGGTGAAGGTCCGCAGGTCCCGGTTGTTGATCCCAATCAGCTCCGCCCCGCTGGCCAAGGCGATCTCCATTTCCGCCTCGTCGTGCACCTCGACCAGCGGCGTCAGACCCAGGACCCGGCACCGCGCCACGAACGCGCCGGTCTGCTTTCCGAGCACCACCACCAACAGCAACACGGCGTCCGCGCCCAGCGCCGCGGCCTCCTCCAGTTGCCGGGGATCCACCACGAAGTCCTTGCACAGCGTCGGCAGTCCCGCCGCCGCCCGTGCCTGCGGCAGATCATCGGGCTGCGCCCCAAAGAACTCCGGCTCGGTCAGCACCGAGAGGGCCGCCGCACCGCCGCGCGCATAGGCCGCGGCCAGGGACGCGGGATTCAGTTCCTGGCGCAGGCTGCCGCGGGCGGGTGAAACCCGCTTGATCTCGGCGATCACCGCAACGCGGCCGGACGGCGCCGAGCGCACCGCGGCCAAAAACGGCTGGCGGTCGAGCCGCGGAACGGCGGTGGGCGCGGGCCGCGGCGCCGAGCGTGCCACGGCCTGCCGCCTGGACTCGACGATCCGGTCCAGCCAGGCCCCCTTCGGTTCCGCCGGGCTGCTCATCCCGCCGCCCCCGCCGCCGAGCCCCACGCCCGCAGCGCCTCCAGACGCGCGGCGGCCCGGCCGCTGTCCACCGCCGCCCCCGCCATGGCCAACGCCGCAGGCCAATCCGCGGCGGCGCCCGCCGCAAACAGCACGGCCGCGGCGTTGAGCAGCACGATGTCGCGGCGCGGGCCGGTCTCACCCGCGAGCACGGCCCGCACGATCTCCGCGTTCTCCGCCGCCGAGCCACCCCGCAAGGCTGCCAGGTTCGCGCGCTTGAGGCCGACCCCCTCGGGGGTCAACTGCTGCAGCCGCATCTCCCCGGGGGCGGCCGTATCGGCCCAGACACTGGGACCCGTGGTGCTGAACTCGTCCAGTCCGTCGCAACCGTGCACCACCAGGGCGCGGCGCGTCCCCAACTGGCGCAACACATCGGCGATGGGCAACACCAGCTCCACCCGCGGCACCCCGACGACCTGGACCTGGGCCCCGGCCGGATTGCACAGCGGACCGAGCAGGTTGAACACGGTCCGAAAGCCGAGTTCCCGCCGCGGTCCGGCCGCGTGGCGCATTGCGGCGTGGTAGCGCTGGGCGAAAAGAAAGGTGATGCCAACCTCGTCCAGGCAGCGCCCCGCCTCGTCCGGACCCAGGTCGATGCGCACCCCCAGGGCCTCGAGAACGTCCGCGCTGCCTGCCCGGCTCGACGCCGCCCGGTTGCCGTGCTTGGCGACGCCGAGACCAGCGCCCGCGGCCACGAAGGCAGCCGCGGTCGAGATGTTGAAGGTGCCGCTGCCGTCCCCGCCGGTACCACAGGTATCGGCCAGCAGCGGATGGCGGCTCACCACCGGGGTGGCATACCGGCGCATGGCACGGGCACAACCAAGGATCTCCGCCACGGTCTCGCCGCGACAGCGCAACGCGGTGAGGAAGGCGCCGGTCTGTGCCGGTGTGGCCTTGCCGCCCATAATCGCCGCGGTGGCCGCCTCGGCCTGGGCGCTGGAGAGCTCACGCCCCTCGGCGAGTTGCGCCAGGATCTCCTGCATCAGGGCCGCCCCCTTCCGATGTCGCGCCGCCAGTCCTGGATTCGGGTGCCGAGGCAAGGAAGTTGGCCAGTATGCGCTTGCCATGCACCGAAAGGATCGACTCCGGATGGAACTGCACGCCCTCGATCGGGTGGGTCCGATGGCGCAAACCCATAATGACGCCGTCCGGACTCGTCGCCGTCACCGCCAGCACCCCGGGCAGGCCCTCGGAGCGCACGCACAGCGAGTGGTAGCGGGTCGCGGTGAAGGGATTGGGTACCCCCGCATACAGCGCGCCGCCGTCATGGCGGATCTCCGAAGTCTTGCCGTGCATCAGCTCGGGCGCCAGATCCACCTGTGCACCGAAAGCCACACCGATGGCCTGATGCCCCAGGCACACCCCAAGCAGCGGCACCGTCGGGCCGAGGCGGCGCACAACCTCCACGCAAATGCCGGCGTCCTCCGGCCGACCCGGTCCGGGAGAGATCACGATCGCCGCGGGGGCCAGGGCCCGGATCGCTTCCACATCGGTCTCGTCGTTGCGCAACACCGTCGGCATCGCACCGAGTTCCGCCAAGTACTGGACGAGGTTGTAGGTGAAGGAGTCATAGTTGTCGATCACCAGAACCACGCCTATCGCCCCCCGTCCGCGCCGGCCACAGCCGGCGCCGCGTCCACCGCATCCAGCGCCCGCAGGCCCGCGGCGGCCTTGTTGAGCGCCTCTTGATACTCGCGCTCGGGCTGAGAATCGTAGACGATGCCGCCGCCGGACTGCACCGCAGCGACGCCGCCGCCGATGCTGACGGTACGAATACAGATCGCGCTGTCGGCGTTGCCGTCAAAGCCGAAATAGGCGACGCAGCCGCCGTACGGTCCGCGGCGATGCGGCTCCAGGGCGGCGATGATCTCCATGGCACGCACCTTCGGCGCGCCGCTCAGCGTTCCGGCCGGGAAACACGCCCCCACCGCCGCGAGGGCGTCCATCCCCGGAGCCAAACGGCCGCGGACGGACGAAACCAGGTGCATCACGTGGGAAAAGCGCTGCACCACGAACTGCTCGGGCACCTCGACCGTCCCGGGCTGTGCCACCCGGCCCACGTCGTTGCGCCCCAGGTCCACCAGCATGACATGCTCGGCCCGTTCCTTGGGATCGGCCAGCAGTTCCGCCTCAAGCGCTTGATCCTCCTCCGGGGTTGCGCCGCGCGGCCGTGTTCCGGCGATCGGACGGGTCTCCACCACACCATCCTGCACGCGCACCAGCATCTCCGGGGACGCGCCCACCAACTGCCGACCGCCGAAGTCCAGGAAGTACATGTAGGGCGAGGGATTGAGGCTCCGCAGCACCCGATACACCTGGAAGGGGTCGCCGCTGAAGGGGCGGCTCTGGCGCTGGCTCAGCACAACCTGGAAGATATCCCCGACGCGGATGTGCTCCCGCGCCGCCGCCACCATCGCCGCGTGCTGGGCCTCGGTCATATTGCCGGTCGCCGACGGACGCGCCGCCGCCGCGGGAACGAACGGAATCGGCGGCGGTGGCGTCAGGGGCGCGGCGAGGGCCCGCCGCACCGCATCCAGCCGCACACAACCCTGGCGGTAGGCCGCCGCAGGGTCGCCGTCCACCCGCGCCACGTGGACCACGCTGAGGGTGTGGCGGAAGTGATCCACCACCACCACCTCCTGCGCGAACATGAAGGCCGCCTCGGGCCAACCGCTGCCGTCGTCGGCCAGGCGCGGCAACCGCTCCAGGTGGTGCACCAGCTCATAGCCGAAAAAGCCGACCGCGCCGCCCCAGAAGGGGGGCAGCCCCTCCAGCGTCGCTGGCCGGTATCGGGCCAGCAGTGCGCGCAGGGCCTGAATCGGGTCCGACCCCGCCGCCACCGTCTGCGCGTCGCAGCAGACGCGCACCCCCGTTGCGTCCGCGTCCAACCGGGCAAACGGATGGAGGCCGATGAACGAATAGCGGCCCACCCGACCGTCGTGCTCCGCGCTCTCCAGCAAGTAGACGGCACCCAGTGGCCGCAGCTTGGTGAACAGGGTAATGGGGGTTTCCAAGTCACCGACGGCCCGCCAGACCAGGGGCACCACATTCGCATCACGCGCCAGTGCGCAAAACCCCTCCATGTCCGGAGTCCGGTCCGCCTGCACCGTCCATCCCCCCCTCATCGGTTCTCCACCGCCGCAACCAAGAAAAAAACCTCCACCCCTCAGCGGGGCGAAGGCTCGCGGTGCCACCCACCATCCGAACCGAAGGTCGGTGCCCTCGGAACGGTCTCAACCGGAACCATCCGGGTGCCCGCAGGGCATCCAAATGGCAGCCGACGCCTGCTAACGGTGGCGTGCCGCCGGTGGGCACCGGCCACTTGGGGGTCCATTTCGGTCGGGGCACCGCGCCGGGCTCTCACGCCCCCCGGCTCGCTGGAACGGATTCCACCGCCTACTTCTCCCCCGCATCGCATGCTGAAGCTAGCAGAGGGGGCAGCAGGTGTCAAGATCGGGGCGGAAGCACCCACGGCACAGGACCAGACGGCGTTTTCTGCCCCAAGCACAGGGGGACGTCGGTCAGCAGCCTCCAAGCCCGTCGATCTGTGCGATCGCCCCTGCCTACTGGCCGCCGCCATTCATACCCTGCTGGCCAACTACCGCCACGCCAATCCTGTGCCCGCCGCGCCCGCTCGACATCTAAAGTGGTGCCCAACGATCCTCCGGGGGCTGTCCGGCCGACAAGGCCGCGGCAGCCCCTTCCTTATCTCTCGCGCGGACATTGATCGTGAACGCATCGGTGACGCTTTCCCTGAGCGCGCCCACGTACATAACAGCTACGCTCCAATCTGTCTCAGTCGATTATGGCAGGTAGGGCATGCCTTCAAGGGGGGACCCAGCAGCAGGTGGCCTGGCGCGTTCGCAGTTTCGTCACAACGTCGCGCGCGCACCTGGCCATCCTGCCCAACCCCCTCTGGCACTTCATGGCCCAGAGCCTGGATCTGGAAGGGTCCACTTATGCTCCAGTCTTCGCCGCCGCCCCCGGTGGCGAGGGGTTACGGTACATCGGCGCGGCCGCATTTCTCCAAGGCCGGATGGTCGACACCCTCTCGCCCAAGGAATCCACGGCCCTCGCCTGGCTGATCAAGCGCGAGGGCTTCGGCGGCATAACCGTCGGTACGGACCGCAACGAGTTCCACGTGGCCCTACACGGGATTCGGACGAAGTGGAACGTGAGCGCTCCCTCCCGACCCCGGCGCTCGGTGTCCGCCACGGGGCAGATCACTGCATCCGCTGGGCGTTCTCTGGCCAGCCGTCCTTCGGAGATGCGGCAATTGGTGGCACGGGAAATGACGACGGAGATCGCCGATGGGCTGCACGGGCTCCAGAGCGACCACGCTGGTCTCCTCGGCATCGGCGAGCGGCTACGCGAGCGCCAGCACCTGCCTCCCGGGCCCTGGTCGCTGAACTTCGCCCGGCTACGGTTTGCGGTTTCGGTTCGGGTGCTGCTCGTCCCCGGAAAGGTCCGTTGAACGCGGGCTCCGTGGAGATCCGGCCGTGGTGCAAACGCGAGGCGAGCCGCCGCCATGGGATCCTCCGTGCAACCCAACCTGAAGGGGGCACAGCGGACGAAAGGCGGTGGCGAGCGGCGGGGCTGCAGCGGAGGACGATGCCCCCAGCAGCAGGTGCCCGTGTGCGCCGAGGAGTTGAGCAATTTACGTGACTATGATGCCCGTGGTCGGACACGGCAATTCCACTCAGGGTGCAACTCGTCGCGTTCAATCTGCACCCCG
>DAHWHT010000216.1 GCA_027335515.1 Clostridia bacterium | reverse complement strand
TAGCCGTGCGGGATGGGGAGGGCGATGTCCGTGCAGACCCGAGACGTTGGCAGTAGCACCCACACACTCTCTCGGCGAACGGCCCTGCGCGTCTTGGCGGCGGCGACCGTCGGGGGGGCGGCCCTCACCGCCTGCGGTTCTGCGACGCCCTCGGCCGGGACACCCGCAGCCGGGACGGCCTTCACCGCTACCAGGCCGCCCGTCTCCACGGCTACCGCCAAGCTTACGGCGCCCAAGACGATGTACGCATTCACCACCGGAGGACGAATTCAGATGATCGGGTTTGGCAACAACATCTTCGGGACGGCGGACCAGTTCGGCTTCCTGTACGCCCCCGCCAGCGGGGACGGCACGTGGACGGTCCGCGTCGTCCAGCAGGAAGACACCAGCGACTTCGCCAAGGCGGGGCTCATGGTGCGCACCTCGGTCGGTCCAGCGGCCCCGTTCGTCGATCTGCTCGTCGTTCCAGGGGCCGACGCGGAGGTGTTGGAGTGGCGTGACACAGCAGGGGCGAGTGCCGGCCGCATCCCGCACGGCCCCGGCCATCCGCACACGCCCGTGTATCTGCGCTTGAGCAAGAAGGGACAGGTCTTCACCGCCTCAGTCTCAAGCAATGGGTCGACGTGGCAACACCACTTCCAACACACATCCACAGCTTTCGGTGCCAAGTACCTGATCGGGCTGGCCGCGTGCTCACAATCGACCAACTTCGGGCTGGATGTCTTCAGCCACGTGAAAGGCTTCACGCCGACGGCCTATGCCGCTATCGGCGGCTGAGCGGCAACGCCGAACCTACGGAAAGTGAGGAGTTAGAGATCACGCAGTCGGACATCGAGCATCAGCCGATGCACCGCCAACTGGCGGCCATCTTGCGTCAGCAAATCGACTCGGGCGAGTGGGCCCCCGGTGATCGGCTGCCAACCGAGCATCAGTTGGCAGCCCGCTACGGGATCAGCCGGGCCACCGTGCGCCACGCCCTGGGGGCCCTGGCGGCCGAGGGCGCAATCGACCGCCAGGTAGGACGGGGCACCTTTGTGACCCGTCCGCAAGCACCCCCCAGTGCTGGCGGGCTGTTGGGCGTAGTGCTCACGAGACTCAAAGGCCTCTTCCTGCTGCGCGTGCTGGCTGGCATCCAACGGGCGGCTGCGGATCAGGGATACACGCTGGCGGTGGAGACATCCGAACACCGGCCGGGAGCGGAGGAAGAGGCCATCGGCCGGCTCCAGGCGAGGGGCGCCCTGGGCGTGCTGTTGGAACCCTCTCCGCTATGCGCAACGCCACCCGCCGTGTTTGCGGCGCTGGCCGCGACCGGTTTTCCACTGACCTGTGTGGATCGTTATCTGCCGGGGGTCCAACTGCCCTGGGTCGCCTCGGACAACCTCAGCGGAGGCCAGGCTCTGGGAAACCACCTACTCCGGCTGGGCCACCGCCGCTTGGCCTTTCTGTTGCCCCGCGAGCAGGCGACGACGGCCGTGCGGGAGCGGGTGCGCGGCGTGCAGGCGGCCCTGGTGGCGCACGGCATCAACGCCGCCGACCTAGTGCGCCTGCCGTTGTGCGGTCCAACGACCGAGTCCGTGGTGCCCTTGCTGCGCCAAGCCCTGACCCGGCTGAGTGAGTTGCCGTCGGCGCAGCGGCCAACGGCGATCCTTTGCGGCAATGATGACCTGGCCTCAGAGTTGTTGGTCTTGTTACGCGAGCGGGGTATCTCGGTCCCGGCGGACCTAGCCGTGACCGGGTTTGACGACCTCCCCTTTGCGGAGTGGGTCGAACCCGCCCTGACCACCGTCCGCCAGGATGCGGAGGGCATGGGCCGGGCTGCGGTGACCACGCTGCTGACGGCCATGCACACCCGCCACGGATCGCGTCAGGGCCTCCGTCTACCGGTGGAATTGCGCATCCGAGGCTCGACGATCGGAACACCGCGCCCGCAGGCACCCTCCAGCGCCCAGGGGCAGGCGGGTGCCTGCTGAGTACGTGCCGTCAAGGGCCTGCCCGCGGCGAACACCCGTTATACAAGGACCGCAAGCCCGGGCAAAGCGACCCTGGAACGGCACCCGCCCCTGCTGCCGAGAAGACGGGAGGGTTCCTATGTGGGAGACGGTGACAGGCATTGTGCCCCCGATGGTAACGCCGCTGCGTGTAGACGGCTCCATCGATTCGGGTGCCTTGGAGCGCGAAGTGGATTATCTCCTCGCCCACGAGGTGCATGGGCTCTGCGTGACAGGCTCCACCGGTGAGGGAGCCGCGCTCAGCGACGCCGAGGTGGCCCAGGTGGCCGGCATCGTGGTGGCGCGCGTTGCCGGCCGTGTCCCCGTGGTGGGCGGGGTGATCCGCAACTCCACCCGGGCGGCCGTAAACTGCGCCATGGGCCTGCGGGCTGCGGGCGTGGACGCCCTGCAGGTTACGCCGGTCCACTACTTGTTCACACCGGACGGCGACGCCACGGTGGAGTACTACCGGGCGATCGGTACGGCGACGGGCCTGGCCATCTACGTGTACAACGTCATCCCGTGGGCCACCATCGACCCCGCCGTCCTCCTACGCCTGTGTGCGGAGGTGCCGGCGGTCCGCGGGGTCAAGCAGAGCGGCGGGGACATGCACAAGCTTGCCGACCTACTCGCCGCGGTGGACGAGGACCACGTTATCCTCACTGCGGTGGACGACCTCTTGCTGCCGTCTTTCGTACTGGGGGCGAAGGGGGCCATCGCCGCCGTGCTTACGGCACTGCCCGCAGAGACCGTAGCCCTCTGGCGGGCAGTGCGCGAGGGTCGGCTGAGTGAGGCCCAGCGGCTACATGCCCGCATCCTGCCCGTTTGGCGCGCGTTGGAGGGCCCGAACATGCCCGCCTGCCTCAAGGTGGCGCTGTCCCTCCAAGGACGACCCGGCGGTCTACCGGCACAACCGCAGGCCGCCGTCTCCGCGCCGCAGCGAGCGCGCATCGCCGCCGCGTTGACCGCGCTCGCCTCCCCCCCGGCTTGAGGCCGGCCGAACCGACGATCCGTCCCGCCGTTCCGCTGCCGATGAAGTCCCCGCCCGTATGCTTCGGACTCGCTCGGCCGCCACTTCACGCCGCGTCGGTCATCCGGAACTCTGCCGCATCGTTCGCATCAGCATGTTGTTGCGAACGATGCGAGGGAGGAATGGCCTTGAGAAGGGGACACCCGTGGAAGCGAGCGCCTCGGTATTGGACATTCGACGCACCGCCAGCGGGACTTCTGTTCTGCGGTGTACGCCTGACTCGACTCTCCTACTCGCGCATCGCGACTCCGCACTTCTTCATGAAGCCTCGTTGCCCACGTCTCGGACACTTCGCCTTGACACCGCAACGCAGAGTCGTACTGCGATGCTGCATTCGTCGTGGTGGTTCTGAGATACATATGCAGAGACTCTGATATTTGCGGTACTCCCATTGACAGATTGCAAATGACTTTAGACAGCCTTGTAGCACACACCTCACAGTGACAGGGCGACTTCGCGATGCGACGGCGAGTATTCTTGGGGGCCGCGGCGCTCACGATCGGCGGGACGAGCCTCCTCTCTGGATGCGCCACTAGCGGAGGACAAGCTTCGACGGGAAAGGGGCCAAGGCCGACGCCCCGCAGTGGCGTGATCGAGGTTGGGGCGGCACTGGATGTGGGGGCCCTCGACTTAGACAGACGCTTCGCCGATAGTCCGGCATGAGGAGATCCAAATGGCGTCACCATGCGGTTTCCGTCGCGCCCACGTCTGTAGTGACAGTCAGCCGGAGAAGGGGGCGAGGGCAACGGGTTCCTTCATCCCACAGACATGTCGGGCCATTAGGCTTGCCACCCCGCCATCCGCTGCCATCGATGAAGATACGACACACATGCTACTGTTCCTTCTCGTTCAGACCACACGCGCTATCACTACACTTCGGACGCCCGAAATCCCTGCCCTTCAAGCCTTTCCCCATTCCCATTCCAGCCCCATTCCAGTCCGAGTATCGGTGAAGCGTCTGACAGAGCCTCGTTGGCCAGGGCCGACGGGCGCCTTCCTCCGACGCTGCGACGCTGCGGCATTCGAAGTCCCATTCAGACTCAACCCACACATGGTGCCGTAGAGCCGGATTCTGGCTGCATTCCGCCGTCTGGTTCTGGTTCATCCGCACCTGTGGCGACAAGCCCGTGTGGCCAGATCGCCCCTGGTATGCGCGCAAGTGTTCGCCATCCTTCGCCGACGCGCTCACGGCCTTACGGACCGCCCTCTGGCGCGACCGCCTTTCGGCCATCACGACTGCGGCACCCGAGTTCACCAAAATAACCGAGTCAGTGATTGCTGCGCTGGCTCGCGCCGGGTAACTTCACCCGCCGGCTGCGTCCTTGTCGTGGCACATAAGACATTTCACGTCCACCGGCTATCAG
>DAHWHT010000060.1 GCA_027335515.1 Clostridia bacterium | reverse complement strand
CTTATGCGAGAATTGACCGCCGACATGTTTCTGACGTTGGACGGATTTTCCGCGGACGCCGAGGGTACACAGCGATGGGTCCACGGGGGCCCAGATTTCGCGCGGTGCATCCAGGAGGTGCTCGCGGAACCGCAGGTGCTGGTTCTGGGGCGGGTGACGTACCAGACACTGGCTGCCGGTTTTGGCTCCAGTGCGGCAGGAACCGACCCGGTGACCGACCGGATGAACGCGGTCCCGAAGCTCGTGTTCTCGAACACCCTGGAGGAGCCCCTGGCCTGGGCCAATGCTCGCCTAGCGAGCCGGACGCTTGCAGAGGAGATCACTGCCCTGAAGAAAGAGGCGGGCGACCCGCTCCGGACCGTCGGCAGCATCCAGGTGGTGCGAAGTCTGATGGGGCTCGGCTTGGTCGATCGTATCCGTCTGATGGTCTTTCCTCTGATCCTCGGGCGGAACGGTCGGAAGCCGCTTTTCGCGGAGTACTCGGAGACGGCATTGGAACGCGTGGGTTCCACGGTGTTGGACACGAACGTGATGCTCCTGGAGTACCGACCCCGCGCCCACGCGTGACGTGGGGGCGTCGACGTGGTCGCCGAAGGCCGGGGCTGCAAGGGATAGCGGGAACGGATGCCGGCCCACAGGGCAGTCCCGCGGCCTGCGCAACCTCGGCGAAGCCTTGGCGGATGGGAGGTACGGGCATGTCGCTGCGCTCTTCGGGCGGTATGTGGGGGCACCGGCTGGACAGGCGGCCGCGATGCGCGGGGTTCCCTTGTGGCCCCGCATGGAGGCCCTGGCGTCGACGCTGGCCTATGATTATACGCATCTCGGGGAGACAGGCGCCTTGCCCAGGCGCCCGGCGCTTGGGCAAGGCGCCCAGGATCCGGGTGTCGATGAAGCGCGAGGGGCCCTGAGCGCAACGGCAACCGCCCGCCGCGCGCCGGGGATGCGCCGCCGTGCCCACCCGTATACATGCGGTGGGGGGCGGCGTGGTGCGCGGCACGGGTGGCGTTCCCGCGGGGCCGGTGCGCGGCGCATGACGGTGCGCCTGGGTGGCGTTCAACTCGCGCTGCATCCGGGGCTGCTGCTGGTGCTGGCGGTGGCCTTCATGGCCCACCTCGGCTATGAGGTCGCGATCTTTGCGGCGGCCCTGGCCGGCCATGAGTTGGCCCACGCCTTGGCGGCCGGGGCCTTTGGTCTGCGCATCCGCCGCCTTGAGCTGCTGCCGTTCGGCGGTGTGGCCGAGGTGGAGGGGCTGGAGTTGGCGGACCCGGGCGTGGATGCGGTGGTGGCCCTGGCGGGCCCGCTGCACAACCTGCTGTGCCTGGCCGGCGGGTTCTTGCTGCAGGTGCATGGCCTCTTGAGCCCCGGCCGCGGGGACTTCTTCCTGCAGGTGAACGCGGCGTTGGCCCTGGGCAACCTCCTGCCGGCCCTGCCTCTGGACGGCGGCCGCGTCGTTCGGGCCGCGCTGGCCCTGCGCCGAGGCTACGGGCCGGCGACCGCGTGGGTCAGTCGGGCGGGCCTGTGGGTGGCCGGGCTGCTTGCGGCGGTGGCGGTTGCGCTGGCGGTCCGGGGGGTGCTCGCGCCGAGCCTCGTGGTCTTCAGCTATTTCACGTATGCGCGGGCCCGACCCGCGCGGGGGGTGGCACGCATCCGACTGTGGCGTGAACTGTCCCGACGGGGGGCCGGCCTGGGCGGCGCGGCCGTCCTGCCCCTGCAGCCCCTGGCGGCGGCCCCGGACGCGCCGCTGCGCCGCGTGGTGGAACGGTTCGCACCTCGCAGCTACCATCTGCTTTGGGTGGTGGCGCCAGGAGGGGCGGCGCGTGGACCCTGGGACGAAGCTGCGATTCTCGCCACCCTGCGGCGCAAAGGATCCGGCGCTTCGGCCGGGGAACTCTCGGGTCGCGCGGCTGGCCCGCCCCATGGGCTATAATGGGCGCCGATGGGCGCAAGTGGCGGCGCGGTAGGCAGCAGCGCGAGACGGCGGGCCACCCCGTTGGCCCGCGGTGGGACGGGGTGGAGCGCACGCGCACACGGTGGCACCGGCGGACCGTCGAGGAGGAGGGGGAGGCCGGAGCGGAAGCGGCGGCCTGCGAGCGATCCCCGCGGCGCGAGATCCTGCTGAGTTGGGATGGCGGGACCACCGTCGCCGCCGTTCTGGAAGACGGCGAGACCGTCGAGATTGACCTGGAGCGGCGACAGGGCCGGCGGTTGGTCGGGAACATCTATAAGGGCCGGGTACAAAACGTCTTGCCGGGCATGCAGGCGGCCTTCGTGGACATCGGTCTGGACCGCAACGCCTTTCTTTTTGTGGACGACGCCGACCCCGGCAGCCGGCCAGAGCCGGACGGGCCGACCGCGGGGTGGCCGCGGCCAGGCGACCGCACGATTGCCGGGCTGGTGTATCCCGGTCAGGAACTGCTGGTCCAAGTCACCAAGGAGCCATCCGGCACCAAGGGGGCCCGCGTCACGCGCGCCCTGACCCTTCCAGGACGGTATTTGGTGTTGTTGGCGGGGGTCGACGACCTCGGGGTCAGCCGCAGCATCGTCGACCAGGCGGAGCGGTCGCGGTTGCGCCAGGTGGCCCAACGGGTGCGACCGGCCGGCACCGGGATGATTGTGCGCACGGCGGCCGAGGACGTGGGCGAGCAGGAGCTTGAGACGGACTGGCGGGCGCTCACGGCCGCCTGGATCGGGCTTGAGACCGCCGCCCGGTCCATCGCGGCTCCGGCGCTGGTGCATCGCGACCTGGATGTCCTGGAACGGGTCGTGCGGGACCAACTGCGCGGCGATATTGTTCGGATCGTCGTCGACGACCCCGAGGAACTGGAGCGACTGCGCGTGCGGTTGCAGCAGGCGGCGCCCATGTATGCCGACCGCCTGCAGGCCCCGACGGCGGAGCAGCGGCAGCGCGGCCTGCTGGCGTCCGCGGGGGTCGAAGATGCCCTGACCATCGCGCTGGGCCGCCGGGTGCCGCTGCCAAGCGGCGGCTACCTCGTGATCGATCAGACGGAGGCCCTGACCGCGATCGACGTCAACACGGGCCGCTTCGTCGGTACGAGTTCCAGCCTTGAGGACACCTTTGTCACCACGAACCTTGAGGCGGCAACGGCCATCGCCCGCCAGTTGCGGTTGCGCGACATCGGCGGCA
This sequence comes from Clostridia bacterium, assembly GCA_027335515.1. The sequence goes on along the minus strand of DAHWHT010000060.1, from coordinate 3,571 downwards.
TCATCGTCATTGACTTCATCGACATGGAGTCCGTCGAACACCGCCGCCAGGTGTTGGATGCCCTGGAACGCGGTTGCGCCCCGGACCGTTCCCAGCCGAGGGTGCTGGACATCACCGCGCTCGGACTGGTGGAGATGACCCGCCGCAAGGCGCGCCAGAGCCTGCGGGAGCGGATGACGCGCCCCTGCGCCGTGTGCGAGGGCACCGGCCGGGTCGCGCACGAAGAGGTCGTCAGCCGGCGCATTCGGCGGGAACTGCGCAGCCTGCTGGGGGCCGCCACGACCGAGGCCCTGCTGGTCGAGGTGCACCCGGCGGTGGCCGCGATGGTCATCGGCCCCGGCGGGGAGGGGCTGCGGTCCCTGGAGCAGGAGTCGGGCCGCACCCTGTTCATCCGCGGGGTGGCCGACTGCCCGGTGGGGGAGATGCACCTGCGTGCCAGTGGGTCGCGCGCGGAGGTCGAGGCGGAGGCCAGGCCGGTGCGACCAGGGCAGACGCTCGAACTGCGGGTCGAGGAGCCCCACGCATCGACCCGCAGTGACGGCATCGCCCGTTTGGAGGGCTATGTGGTCGACATTGAAGGCGGCGCCGCCTTTGTCGGCAAGCGCGTCCGTATCGAGATCACACGGGTGTTCCGCACCTACGCCCGGGCGAGGCTGGCGGCCGGCCCGTCACAGTGAGGCGGGGGCCACCGCGGCGCCGCTGCGGGTCGCGAGCAGCCCGGCCTCCAGGGTGCGTTGGGCGGCCACGGCGACCCCCAGGCCGCACAGGCCCTCCGGGGCCCGTCCCTGACGCAGTGCCTCAAGGAAAGCCGTCGGCCCGTTGCGCTCGGTCGGCGGCAGGGCCGGCACGTCGAGCGCCACGCCGTCGGGGTGGTCGGCGTCCGCGCGCCAAAGTTGCCCGCGTTCGACCCACAATCCGGCTCGTTCGCCCAGCAGTTGCACGCCGCCCGGTCTGGAGCCCGCCTGGGTCCAGGACGCCTCCGCGACGGCGAAGGCGTGCGGATACTGCATCAACAGGATGGCATTGTCGTCTACGGGGATGTCGGTCTTGACCAGCCGCCCGCGGACCCCGGTCACAGTGGTGGGCTCGCCCAGCATCCAGCAGGCCAACGCGGCGCCGTAGCAGCAGTAGTCCATCAGCGCGCCCGCGCCGTTGCGCTCGGCGTCATACAGCCAGGAGTAAAAGTACGGCGAGCAGCCGATCTCCCGCGGTCCAGCGTGCGCCGCCCGGTAGCGCACGGTGTACAGTTCTCCCAGGGCGCCGGACTGCGCCAGCTGCACGGCGTGCCGCAGGCGCGCGTCCCAGGCCGTCGGCCAGTTGCACATCACGGGGATGCCGGATCGCGCGGCCGCGTTGGCGATGCGGCGCGCCTGCCCGAGGTTGGCGGCCAGAGGCTTTTCCACCATGACCGGGACGCCGTGCGCGGCGCACGCCTCCACGACGGCGGCGGTCTCGCTGTTGGCCGTGCAGCACAGGACGGCGTCCGGCCGCAGGTCCCAGAGTTCCGCCGTGTCGGGCAGGAGCGTTTCGAAGCCGTACTCGGCGCGCGCCCGCTCGCGCAGGGGGGCGTGGGGGTCGACCGCCGCCAGAAACCGCACGGCCTCGGTGTCGCGGAACTGCGGCAGCATGTTCCAGACGTGGTCGTGCACGAGACCGACCACCGCGAGGCGCACCTGGCTTCGCATCGACGGGCTATCCCCTCTCACGACTCGGGCCGCAGGACGGTCGGGTGGAGCCGCGTGGACGGCGACAGATACAATGGGCGCCGACATTGACCACGACGGCACACAGGCGTATCATCCGAAGATGCCTATAGCGCCGGGGGGACGCAGCCGCCCCGACGTCTCATCGATTCGCCGGAAGCCGAAGGTTACCTGCCGGCTGCGGATCCGGCTCGTAGCTGCATGACATGCCGAGGGGTGATGCCGTTGGCGACGACTGCCCCCGCCGCAGTGCGTACCCGCCGCAGCTTCGCGCGCATCCAAGAGGTTTTGGACATTCCGGACCTTATTGAGGTGCAGCAGAAGTCCTATCAGTGGTTCCTTAGGGAAGGCCTCGACGAACTCTTTTCCGACATCAATCCGATCAAGGACTTCACCGGAAACCTCGTTCTTGAGTTCATCGACCATGCCCTCGGGGAGGCCAAGTACTCCGTCCAGGAGTGCAAGGAGCGCGACGTCACGTACGCCGCGCCCCTGCGGGTACGCGTGCGCCTGATCAACCAGGAGACGGGGGAGGTCAAGGAGCAGGAAGTCTACATGGGGGACTTCCCGCTGATGACCGACCAGGGGACCTTCATCATCAACGGCGCCGAGCGCGTCGTTGTGAGCCAGTTGGTGCGGTCCCCCGGCGTCTACTTCGGCGAGGGCCACGACACCAGCGGCGCCCGCGTCTATTCGGCGACCGTCATCCCCAACCGGGGCGCCTGGCTGGAGCTTGAGACCGACGGTTCCGGCGTGATCTACGTCCGCATCGACCGCACGCGCAAGCTGCCGGTGACGGTCCTGCTGCGCGCCCTGGGCATGATCCAACCCCAGGACATCCTCAACGCGATCGGGGATGCGGAGTGCGTTCGCAACACCCTGGACAAGGACCCGACCGAGACGGCCGGCCAGGCGCTGAGCGAGATCTACAAGCGCCTGCGGCCGGGGGAGCCCGCCACCGAGGACGGAGCGCGCCAGCACCTGGAGAACCTGTTTTTCGATGCGCGGCGCTACGACCTCGCTTCGGTCGGGCGGTACAAGCTTAATAAGAAGCTCCACCTGCGCCACCGACTGATCGGTTGCGCGCCCTTGGAGGATGTCGCCGGCCCGGACGGTGAGTTGCTGGCCGCCGCCGGTGAGCGGTTGGACCGTTCCACCTCCGACCGGATCTGCCGCGCCGGCGTCAGCGAGATCATGGTGCAGAACGCCGAAGGCCAGCGGGTGCTCGTGCGCGGCAACGGCCAGCCAGCGCACGACGCGCGGACTCTGAGCCGTGCCGACATGATCGCCGTCATCAACTACATGGTCACCCTGCTCAACGGCGTGGGCCATGTGGACGATATCGACCATCTGGGCAACCGCCGCCTGCGCAGCGTCGGGGAACTGCTGCAAAACCAGTTCCGCATCGGCCTTTCGCGCATGGAGCGGGTGGTGCGCGAGCGCATGACCATCCAGGACGTCGATGCCATCACCCCCCAGGCATTGATCAATATTCGCCCCGTGTCCGCGGCGATCAAGGAGTTCTTCGGTTCGAGCCAACTCAGTCAGTTCATGGACCAGACCAACCCGCTTTCCGAACTGACCCACAAGCGCCGCCTTTCCGCCCTGGGACCGGGCGGCCTCTCCCGCGACCGCGCCGGCTTTGACGTGCGCGATGTGCATTACAGCCACTATGGCCGCATGTGCCCGATCGAGACCCCGGAAGGTCCGAACATCGGCCTGATCGGCGCCATGTCCAGCTTCGCGCGCGTCAACGAGTATGGGTTCATCGAGACGCCCTACCGCAAGGTCGAGAATCGGGTGGTGACGGCCGACATCGTCTACCTCACGGCCGACGAGGAAGACGAGGCGGTCATCGCCCAGGCGAA
>DAHWHT010000048.1 GCA_027335515.1 Clostridia bacterium | reverse complement strand
ACGACGAAGAAATGAACGCATTGAACATTGAGCGTCCAGCCGACGTCAACCCCACATGGAACTACATCATCCGTCCGCGTGTCATGGGTGGGTCGCAGCAACATGCAGAGTGAGTCCCTGCTTTATTATTTTACGGGCCCTAACCCCTGGCTTGGCGGGCCGCGGTGGCGAACATCGTGCGGAGGCGGCGTTGCCGCACGGCGTTCGCGGTTTGCAGCGCCTTGAGGCCGGGGGCCGCAGCGCCTCGGGAGGCGGCGAGCAGGGCGTTGACCTGCCGGTCGGCCTGGGTGAACGCCGCATGGACGCCGGAACCGTGCTGTAGGAGCACCGACCACCAGCGGTTGTCCACGGCGAATGCCTGCGTGTTGGCTACGCGGAAGTAGGGCTGGGGGACCCCCCAGCCGTTGCGCGCCCCTTCGACGATCCACCGCAGGCCCTTGCCGCGCAGCCCCGGGGCGACGGAGCCCACGGTCGCGCGCCACTGGGGGAGCAGCGCCGTCAGGGCGGGCGGAAACAGAAACGTGCGCATCATGAAGCGTTGGTAGGCCGGCTCCACGGCGAGCCAGCGCAGGAGGGCCCAGGCCGCGTCCGGTTGGCGCGTACCGGCGTTGATCGCCCAAAAGGCGGCCCCGAGGTTGCCGAAACGGCCGTGCGGATACACCGGCGGCGGGTACAGCGTCCACTTGAACCGGTTTCCCCACTGGCTGAACCACTGCAGCAACGCGTGGCCCTGGATCTCCTGTATGGAAGCGCTTCCGTCGCCGAGGTTGGCCGTGCCTCCGGCCGCGACCGTGCCCGTCCAGACCAGCCCGGGGAAAAACCACTGGCCGGCGGCGATTCCGGCCGGGGTGCCCAGGGTCTGGCGGCCGCGGTCCGCAGTGGTCAGGCTGCCGCCGAAACCGGCCAGCACCTGTCGGAAGTCGAGCAGGCCGCCTTCGAAGATCGCCCCGACGCGATGCCCCTGACCGGGCCGCGCCAGGCTTGAAGCCAGCGAGGCAAACTGGCGATAGCTCCAGCCGCTGGAGGGGTATGCCAGGCCGGCCTGATCGAAGTCGGTCAGACGCACCGCGAAGCAATAGACGTTGATGTCGCGACTGAGCCCGTACGTACCGCTCGCCGTGCGAAAGGTCGCGACCAGGCTGGGCGACCAGATGGCGGTGTCGACGGCGTCGCGGCGCAGAAAGCCGTCCAGCGGCAGGAGCAAGCCCTGCCCGACGTACGTCGGGTAGGCGGGTGCCTCGTCGGGGAAGACGTCGGGGGCGTCGCCGGCGATGATGGCCGCGATGTTGGCCTGGGTGGGGGCGAACGCGACCAGGCGGGTGCGGATGCCGTGGTGGGCCGCCTCGAAGCCGGAGAGTACCTGGCGGTAGAAGGCCGCGCGCTGGCTGGGAGTGGACACCTTCTCCAGGGCATACACGTCGAGGGCGACGCTCAGGACGGCCGACGCGTGCGCCGTGGCGGGGCGCGCCCGTCGACCGCAGGCCGCGACCAGTTCGGAGGCACCCACGGCCGAGGCGGCCAGCCACCCGCGCCGCGTCCAGGCCCGGCCCGTTCGGCGCGTTGCGTACCCCGCGACACTGCCGGCTCGCGTTGGATCGGTTGGCGGCGCGCCGTTGCGGTTTTCCGCGGTCATGTCCCCACCTCCGGCCGCATCGTCACCGGCGTGCGATCCCCATCTGGTCGTTGCCGCTCGGCGCCAGACGATTCCTGCCGGTCGGCGCACGCTGCCTGCCGCGCGCGGCAACGGTGTACGAGTTCGCGTTCCGCGCAGCAGGTGCGGCGTGCCCGGCCGGCAATGGCTGTGCATGGGGTTGCCCGCAGCACCGGCCGGTCGGCGCTGCGGCCCGGGGTGCCCATGGACCCGCGGCCAACATCCCGTCGACGGGAGGAGTTCGGCTATGGGCCGTGGCGACAACGGTGCGCGCAGGCTGCGCCGCACGGTGCTGGCCGCCACCGCGGGCGGCGTGGCGGCGGTTTCCGGCTGCCGCGGCAGGGGAAGTCCGCGGCCGACCGGCCAGGCGACGGTGCGCGTCGTTCCGGTCCAGTTGCACGTGCAGGCGCCGGCCAGCGCCACCCTGCAGGCCCTGGTGCAGCGGCATCTGGACGCCGGCTGGAACGCGCGCCACCGCGGGGTACGGGTCGTCTATCAGCCCTGGGGGAACATGCCCGCGGTGGTTGCGTCTCTGACGGCTGGGAACGGTCCGTGGATCATCGCGGGGTGTTGTTACGACTTTGCCACGGCCCTGCCGTTTCTCGCGGTTCTGGACGCCAACCTGCGGCGGGACAACCTGTCGCCGGGGCTTTGGTCCGCCGGCCAACTTGATACGTTCCGGTTGGAACGCGGCCTGTTTGCCGTCCCCGCCTACACCGCGGCCCAGGTCTACTTTTACCGCCAGGACATCCTGGACGGCCTTGGGATCTCCTACCCCGCGCCGGACTGGACCTACCGGGATGCCCAATCCCTGTGGCGGCGCTGCGCGGGTCCGGTGGGCGGGGCGCGCCGCTACGGGGCCACCCTGTCGATCGACCCCGGCGACATCGCGGAGGGTTACGGCTACCTCCACGGGTTTGGCGGCGCCTTCATGGATGCGTCGCGCACCCACTGCCTGCTTGGACTGCCCGCAAGCATCCGCGCCGGCCAGTGGGTGTTTGCGCAGATCTGGGACCGCATCTGCACCACCGGCAACGTCGATGGGACCGGCCTCAACTCGGGCATTGCCACCGGGTCCGTCGTCTTTTCCAGTGGGGCCGGTCAGGCGGTCCTCTGGGCGGCGCGCAACCTGGGCAGTTCCGTCAAGTGGGACTTTATCCCGTTCCCGCGCTGGCCGGTTCGGCGGGCCGCCGGTGTGAACTCCGACTTTTACGGCATCAGCAGCCTCGCGCCGGACCCGGCGCTGGCGTGGGAGATCTTTCGCCATGTGACGCTCGACCCGGCCTGGAACGACTTTGTGATGCGCCTGACGCTGCAGCAGCCCGCCCTCGTCGGCCAGTGGTCGCGCTGGGAGGCGGTGGTGCGCGCGGCCGCGCCGGTGTTGCGCGGCAAGAGGCTCGGCTACTGGCGGGACGCGGCGGTGCGGGGTGAGGGCTACGGCGTGCAGTTTTTCAAGTATCAGCCGTTGCAGGCGATCGCCCTGCTGGATGCGGGCTGGCGGCGGTTGTGGGCACGCCAGGTGGGGGTGCATACGGCCTTCACCGCCATCGCCGATCAGATCGATGCGCTGCAGGTGGCCTCGGCCCACGCGGGTCCGGCGCCCACCGGGGCGCAGGAGGTGGCCGCCGCCCGCCTGCGCCAGCGGCGGCTGGGGCGGATGTTTGGTGCGGGGGCGACGGGCGCCTGACCGGCCGGTGCGGTGCGGTGCGTGGCATCCCGGATGCGCGTGGCTCGGATAAAGAGGATATCACCCGTTGGCCACGTACGTGTCGCGGGACGTCGGGGACGGTTTTCGGGAGTTCCTTGGGACTGCGACGGTGCGGCGGATGGGGAGAGAATTTGGATGTCCGGGGTGCGCACGCTTGTGGTGGTCAATCCAGCGGCTGGCTCGGGCCGGGCGGCGGCGGGCTGGGAACGGTTGCGCGCCCAGGCCAAGACCTGTTTTTCGTTTGACGAGGTGCAGACCTCGGGCCCCGGACACGCCACGCGCCTCGCCGCGGAGGCCGCGGCGGCCGGATACGCCCGGCTGCTCGCGGTGGGCGGGGACGGGACGCTCCACGAAATCGTGAACGGCTGTGCCGAGGCGGACGTGGCGGTCGGGTTGTTGCCGTTGGGAACCGGAAACGATTTCGCGCGTTCTGCCGGGCTGCACCGGCCGGCCGCCGAGCTTCTGCCGGGTCTCGCCGCCGGACAGGTGCGCCGGGTGGACCTCGGGCGCGTCCACGACCAGTACTATCTGAACGTGGCGGGGGTGGGGTTTGATGCCGAGGTGGCGCGTATCGCCAACGCCACCTCGAAGCGTCAGGGGGGCGCCCTCTTCTACCTCCTTACGGCCGTGCGCGAGGCCTTTCGCTACGAACCCGCTCTGCTGGCGGTGGCCGTGGACGCCCCCCTGATCGCCGCGCCGTCCCGCCGCCTGATGGTCGCGGTCGGCAACGCGGCGGCCTACGGCGGGGGCATGCGCATCTGTCCGCGGGCCGTGATCGACGACGGTTTGCTGGACGTGATGACCGTGGCGGGATTGCGCGGCGTTGCCATTCTTGCCCTTCTGCCGCGTGTCTTTGTCGGTGGCCACCTCGGCCGCGCCGGGGTGGGCTACCAGCAGGCCAAGGAGGTGCGCATCGAGGGGCCGTCGGGTGTGGCGGTGCACGCCGACGGGGAACTGGTCGGCGGACTGCCGGCGACGTTCACGATCCATCCCGGTGCCCTGCGCTTGTGGACGCCGGCCGCCACCCCCCGGCGGTAGGGGGCGGCGGGCCGTGCGGCCGCATCCCCCCCTGCGGCGTTGCGGCCGATTCTCCGGCCGGCCGAAGCGAACCGCGGAAGGCAGGGACCCTGCGGCGGCCACCGAAGGCGGTGGTCGACGGCCGCCGGTGCGTGGCGCGGTCCCTGGCAGGGTCCCTACGGAGACGCACTCGGAGTGGAGCAGGGGGTTGGACTTTGAACATCGTCCTGATTGTGATCGATACGTTGCGCTTTGACCATCTCGGCGTCAACGGCAACCACGAGGTGCGTACGCCCAACCTGGACCGGTTGGCCGCCCGGTCGTGGAACTTCCAGCGGGCGTTTGCCGGGAGCTTCCCCACCATTCCGCTACGCACCGATCTGATCACGGGTCGCTATGGTGCGCCCTTTCACCCGTGGAAACCGCTGGACTGCGATCGGCCGACCCTGCCGCGCGCCCTCGCCGAGCAAGGGTACTGCACCCAGCTGATCCACGACACGCCGCACCTGGTCAACGGCGGCCACGGATTCGACTTTCCCTTCCACGCCTGGACGCAGGTCCGCGGGGCGGAAGTCGATCGGGCCTGGATCACCGACGCGTGGT
>DAHWHT010000210.1 GCA_027335515.1 Clostridia bacterium | reverse complement strand
GATGTGATCCTCGGGGCCCTGGCCGCTGGCGAGCGAACGGAGGACCTGTGCCAGGCGTACGCCCTGTGTGAGGAACAGATCAGGGCCTGTCTCGCTTTTGCCGCGGCCGAGATCGCCGAGGGCAGGTACCGTGCGGTTCCTCGTTGACGAGTGCGTACCCCGACGGCGGACGGCGCGGTGGCGCGACGGAGACCACGACGTGTTGGACCCCCGCGAATCGGCGCTGCGGGGAGCGAGCGACGAGGCGCTGTTGGCGCGAGCCATGGCAGAAGCTCGGGCGGGCGGGGAACGGAACGGCAACCGAGGTGCCGTGAGGTCGTGCTGGCACCGCAGGATGCCAGATCTCGCGCGGGCACCTGCAGCGACGCCGGCCATTTGGCCCTCTTGTTGTCGCTCGCACCAATAAGAGGCTCTCCGGGTCGCGCTTACTATCGTTTCGGGCGTTTCACTGCAATAAGGACGGCGCCGCCGCGAGGCGAGCAGGGCGGACAACGTGGGTGGCTGCCGGCTGAAATGGCCAGTAACGATGCGGGTGCAACGGTTGAAGCGGGCTTGCTCTTGCGACGTGGCCGCTGGTCGAGCCCTTGCTCCATCTAACCGATGTCTAACAGCGGGGGCGGTCAGAGCCTTCTGAGACCATCACCACGCGGACACATGGTTTTCGTAAAGCCTTGCAGCCGTTGAGGAGTTTTTGTGGGCTGTGCCGGTGTACGCCGTGTGGTCGGACGCAAATCTGCCAGGGGACGGTTTCTGCCGGCGCCCAAGGGCAGCGCGCGGGCCGGCCGGAATCCACCCGGGCGGGCCACTCGGCACTGCGGGCAGGAGCCACCGCCGCCCCGTGGTAGTCGTAGCTGGACTACAAAGGGGGAGTTCCCGTATGGACGCGTCCCTTCAACCCGGAGAGGAAGCCCGCCAGCGACTGTCAGAGGGGCCCGTGACCAGCGACCTGTCCGTCGACGAACTCGGCCTGTTGGAAACGCTGGGGCAGCGCCCCCTCGGCCTCGCCATGGGCTCCTCCATCTACCATGTGGGCTGGCAGCGGGCGCGGGTCGCGGAGAACACGGAACTGACCGTCCTCAGCCAGGCCATGCACACGGCGCGCGAACGGGCCATCGAGCGCATGCTGGCCGAGGCCGGAGAACTCGGGGCCGAGGGCATCGTCGGCGTGCGCCTGACGCTGGCGCAACCCGCATGGGGAGCGGGTCTGGTCGAGTTCATGGCCGTGGGCACCGCGATCGGCGCGGCCGACGGCGGCAAGTCCGAAACCGGCCGGCCGCCGTTCGCCTCGAACCTGTCGGGGCAGGACTTCTGGAAGCTGCGGCGCTACGGCTACCGCCCGGTCGGACTGGCGTTTGGTTGCTGCGTCTACCACGTCGCCCACCTCGGGCTGCAAAAGTGGCTGCAGCAGGTCGGGCGCAACGCCGAGATGGAATCGTTCACGCAGGCCACCTACGCCGCACGCGAACTGGCCATGGCCCGCATGGGCGCCGACGCGCGCGCGGCGGGCGGCGACCTGGTCGTCGCCGTATCGCTGAGCGAAGGGACCTGGGGGTGGGACGCCAACGTGATCGAGTTCTCCTGCCTCGGCACCGCCGTCGCGCGCGATGCCCAGCGTCCGGACCCGCCCCAGCCGCAACTGGTGCTCGGAATGCAGGCGGGACCCGGCGCCGGTTCATACCTCGGGACCGCCCCCGACCTGTCCTCCCGCGCACCGGGCGCTTCCGGTCCGAGCACGCCCCGCGGATAGGAGGACGCCCAGATGACCGACGCCGTCCCGGGTGCGCCTGACTCCCCCGTCCGCCACGGGCCGGCGGGATGCGGCGGGGGTGGCCCCATACGCCTGGGTGTCCTGGTCTTCGATGGCGTGGAGATCCTCGACTTCGCGGGCCCCCTGGAGGTTCTGTCCGCCCTCGGGTGCATCACCATCGGTGAGGCCTCCGAGGTCAGGTGCCAAGGCGGGCTGCGCATCCGGCCCGACCGGCTCGTGGCCGACGATCCGCCGCTGGACGTTCTGGTGGTACCCGGCGGCCCCGGGACGCGCCGGCCGGAGGGCGAGACCCAACCGTTGGTCGAATACATCCGCCGGCGTGCGGGCCAGGCGCGCATCGTCGCCGGGGTCTGCACCGGGGCCTTCTTCCTTGGCCGGGCCGGATTGCTGGACGGCCGGCGGGCAACGACCCACCGGCGTTGGAAAGACGCGCTGGCGCAGCGCTTCCCGACCGTTGCCCTGACCGACGGCCGCACAGTCGACGACGGGCACATCGTCACCTCGGCCGGGGTCTCCGCCGGCATCGACCTGGGTCTCCTCCTGCTGGCCCGGCTGCAGGGGGCGCAGGCGGCGCGGCACGAGGCACAGCGGATCGAGTGGCCGGGCACCGCTCCGGAGGCGGACAGCGGGTGACAGGGGCCCGCGTCCGCGGCCGCCGTCACCGGCCGTCGCGGACGCGGTTGCGCTGACCTCAGGCTTGCAACTCCGGCTGGGCATATTCCAAGCGATCGCTGAACTCCTGACGCTTGCCGCGGTTCCAGCTCTGGACCGGGCGGTAATAGCCGACGACCCGGCTCCACACCTCGGTGGGGCCGCCACACTGAGGACACTCCCACTGCTCCCCGGCCAGGTAGCCGTGGCTGGCACAGACCGAAAAGGTGGGCGTCAGCGTGACGTACGGCAGGCGGTAGGTCTTGGTGACAATGGAGACCAACTCACCGACCGCCCGGGCGTCGTGCACCCGCTCCCCCAGGAACAGGTGGACAACCGTCCCCCCCGTGTACTTCGTCTGCAGACCGTCCTGGTGGTCGAGGACGGTGAACAGGTCCTCCGTGTGACCGACCGGCAGGTGGGTGCTGTTGGTGTAGTAGCTGTCGCCGTCGGGGTCGCCGGCCTGGCGAATCCCGGGGCAGCGCACCCGGTCCAACTTCGCCAAGCGGTAGGCGACGCTTTCGGCCGGAGTGGCCTCCAGGTTGAACAGCTCGCCCGTCTCGTCCTGGTAGGCCCGCAGGCGCGCCGCCATGTGGTCCAGAACCCGCAACGCAAACGCGCGGCCGCGCGGGGTCTCGATGCCCTCGCCCAGCAGGTTGAGTGCGGCCTCATGGGTCCCCACCAGGCCGATGGTGTTGAAGTGGTTGTCCCAGTAGCGCCCGCAGCGCTCATACACCCCGCGCAGGTATTCGCGCGAGTAGGGATACAACCCCTGACGCGTGAAGGACTCGACCGCGCTGCGCTTGATCGCCAGGCTTTCGCGGCTCAGATCCATGAGCGCATCCAGGCGGGTGAAAAAGACATCCTCCTCGCCCGCCTCGTAGGCGAGGCGCGGCAGATTGATCGTCACCACGCCGAGGGAACCCGTCAGCGGATTGGCGCCGAACAGGCCCCCGCCGCGCCGGCGCACCTCGCGGTTGTCCAGGCGCAAGCGGCAGCACATGCTGCGCACGTCGTCAGGCGACAGATCGCTGTTGACGAAGTTCGCAAAATACGGGGTGCCATACTTCGCGGTCATCGCGGCGATCGCACGGCCCACCTCGGTTTCCCACGGAAAGTCCGGTGTGACGTTGTAGGTGGGGATCGGGAAGGTGAAGCCGCGGCCCGCCCCATCCCCCTCCAGGAACACCTCGCACAGCGCCTGGTTGAACACGTCCATCTCCGCCTGGAACGCCCCGTACATCTCGGGCTGGGGCTCGCCGCCGATCAGCGCCGGTGCCTCCCGGTAGATCGACGGGCAGCGGACATCCAGGGTGATGTTGGTGAACGGCGCCTGGAAGCCGACGCGGGTGGGCACGTTGAGGTTGAAGACGAACTCCTGCAATGCCTGCTTGACCTCGGCCGGAGACAGCCCGTCGTGGCGGATGAAGGGGGCCATGAGCGTGTCCAGATTGGACACGGCCTGGGCCCCGGCGGCCTCGCCCTGCAGGGTATACAGCAGGTTCACCAACTGGCCGAGGGCGGAGCGGAAATGGCGCGGCGGCCGCGCGGCAACCTTGCCCGGCACCCCCGCCACGCCGACGCGCAGGAAGTGTTCAAGATCCCACCCTACGCAGTACGGGCCAAGCACACCGGCATCGTGGATGTGCAGGTCGCCCGACGTATGCGCATCGGCGATGGCGGCCGGGTAGATGCGTCCCAGCCAATAGTCCTGCGCGACGGCGCTGGTGACGTAGTTGTTCAGCCCCTGCAGGCTGTATCCCATGTTGCTGTTTTCCTGGACGCGCCAGTCATACTGATTCAGGTAGTCCTGAACGAGCTGCCGCTGGGCCCGGTGGGCCTCCCGATACAGAACGTAGCGGCGCGCGACGTGGTGCTCCCCGGATTCCATCAGTTCGCGCTCGACGGCGTCCTGGATCGCCTCGATGTCGAGCGGCGCACCGGGGACCGCGGCAGGCAGGGCGTCGATCGCGTTTCTGGCGATGCGGGCCACGGTGGCCAGGGTCTCCGCCGGCAACTCCAGCGGCAACGGGCATTCCAGTTCCGCTCGAAAGGCGCGCTCAATCGCGAAACGAATCCGTTCGGCGTCGAAGGCGACGATCTCCCCGCTGCGCTTGCGCACCGTCGACGCGTGCACCCCGGCCAGTTCCATGGACATACCGCACCGCCCCCATCCAGGTTGACGGTCTCATCATATAGGGGATCCGCCCACCTCCAAACACTACATGTTGGGCCAAGCCGCCTGCGGCCCCCGAGACTCGGCTCGGTGCGGCTGCCGCGACGCCCACAAAACCGCCTGTGGACCAAGCAGGCCCGTCCCACAGGCACCCCCCACGGCTGGACCCCGCCCCCAGGGACACCCGGCCATCCTGTGGTCGGGTTGGTGCCAACGGACGTGCCAAAGGGGCCAGACGGACCATCGCGTACGTCCACACGCCGCCCTCAGACGTCCGAAAGCGCCAGGTAACGCTCGCGGCCGAAGCGGGTGGCGAGTTCCTCGGGTGCCAGTTTGCGCAGCATGGCGGCGCTCTGGGTCCAGTGGGCGCGCACCGCGGCCAACTTCGCCTCCAGCACCGGCGTCACGTCCACGGTCTGCAGCGCCAGGTCGTGGCCCTGGGCGGCGCGCGGCGGCACCAGAACGTGCAGACGCGGGCGGCGGTCCGGCGCCAGGCCGTCCACCGCCCGCAGGGCGGCGGCCCCGACCGCGCAGTGATCCGGATGCCCGCCCCACTCCGGATGGTGGGTGATCAGCAGCGAGGGGGCGATCTCGCGCAGAAGCTCGGCGATCGCGGCGGACAACGCCGCGGGGTCGGCAAACTCGACCGTCTTGTCCCAGACCCCGAGCAGGCGCAGGTCGCCGATGCCCAGTGCCCCGCAGGCCGCCTCCAGCTCGGAAACCCGTCGCAGCGGCAGGCTCTCGCGCGTCGCCGCCGACGGCACGCCGGTGTTGCGCCCAAGTTCGCCGCGGGTGGCGCAGGCGCAGGTGACGGCAATCCCCGCCCCCGCATACAGCGCCAGCGTCCCGGCACAGCCAAACGTCTCGTCGTCCGGGTGGGCCAGCACCGCCAACACGGCGCGCTCCGCGGTGGGGGGCGCCACCTTCGGCAGCGCGGACACGACCGGCGACCGCCGCTCGGCCGTACCGACCACCGGGAACGGCGACCGCGACAGTTCACACACCACGCTCAGCCGGCCGTCGCCGTCGTAGCCGGCCGTCAGCAGCCGGCCCTGGGCATCGCTTTCCCAGTGGGTCACGCCCTCCGCGTAGACAAAACCGCCCTCGATCGCCAGACCGAGGCGGAACGGCCCGCTGCCGCGCACCTGGATGCGGTCCGGCCGCACGTGGGCGTTGCGGATGAAGGCACCAAAGCCGCCGGCGGTGTAGGCGCCGGCCGTCGTCTCCAGGTGAAGGTACGCGGGCTGGTCCTCCCAGGCACCCAGGGCGGCCTCCAGGGCCGCGGGTTCAATCGGCTGCACGGTCGTTCCCCCTCGACGGATATACCCGTGATCCAGGGCTCTGCCCAACCGGGACGCTGCGCCCGGGCGCCGGGGCCGACCGGCATCCACCGCTCCCCCGGACCATGCCCCGCATGGCATACCCCCGCCATGTTCCACCGCAGAGAGCGGCGACGCAAGTTCGCCCGCCGCTCACCAGGCAAAGAGCACGCCGAGGTGGGTGTCGGGGTGGTCGCGCAGGCCCTCATACGCCTCCTGGGCCCGGCCGGGGTCGAGCACGTGGGTGCACAGCGGTTCCACCGCCAGCCGCCCGCCGGCGATGAGGCGCAGGGCAATCCCGGAGTTGCGCTCCAGGGAGTGTTTGCAACCGGGCCCGGCCGCTTGCCGCACCGGATAGCGCCACTCGTGTGCCCCCTTGAGGGTGATGCAGCCCCGGTCCCACAGGTGGACCGACTCCAAAAGCGGGGTGACGTCGGCCTCGTGAGCCCCGCGCGGCGAGCCCAACAGGATCACCTCCCCGAGCGGACCGGTCACCGCCATGGCCTGGGCCACCAACTCCGGCCGACCGACCGCCTCCACCGTCGCCTCGGCGCCGCGCCCGCCGGTGAAGTCCCGCACGGCCTGGCGGACGGCGTCCGGATCGGTCGCCAGCACGCACTGGCGCACCCCGCAGGCGGCCGCCGTGTCCAGCCGCGCCGCCACCGGATCGGCCACGAGCACCTCCGCCCCTGCCAGCTGAAAGAGCTGCGCGCAGAGGTTGCAGACCACCCCCTGGTCCAGGACCACCACGTGGTCCCCCAACTCCACGGCACTGACGCGCAACGCGGTCATCGCCACCGTGGCCAGCCGCGCGAACACCGCCTGCCGGCTGGAGAGGCCGGCCGGCAGCGGCACGCACAGGCCGCGCGCCGGGGCCGGATCCTGGTGCGCCGCGTACGTGAAGACCATGTCCCCCCGTCGGACATCCGGAAACGCGGATCCCTCCCGCACCACCTCGCCCACCGCGGCGTATCCCACCCGCTGCGGATAGCGCTCATGGCCGGTGGCGTTGCGGAAGGCCGCCCCTTCGGTGCCAGCGCTGATCAGGGTGTGGTGCGGCCGAATCCACACCGCACGCCCGTCCGCCTCGTCCACCGGGAACGATTCGCACGCGGCCCGACCCGGTCCCTGTACCACGACGCGCCGCCCCTGCACCGCGATCCATCCCTTCACGCTGGTCATGGAAAAAACGAAAACGATGTGTGAGCCGATCCCCCTCGACCCACGATCCCTCCCGCTGTAGTCACAGGGAACGCAGGTGCTCCAAGATCAGCGCGCGATCCTCGGGGAAGTGAAAATCCAGCCGCGCCAGTTCGTCCCTGGTGAACCATGCGGCCGCATCCACGTCGCCGTCGGGGTCCTGGGGCTGTGGAACGCCCCCCAGCAGGCGGACCTCAAAGATCCGGCACTGGAACGCAGAGGGCAAGAGCGGGGAGTGCGTCTTCACCCGGACGAGCCGCCCGACGGTCACCGCGCAACCGGTCTCCTCAAGGACCTCACGCCGACAGCACGCCTCGAAGGACTCCTGGGGCATCCCCTCCGCCAGTGCACCGCCCGGAAGACCCCAGCGTTTGTCGTCCCCCGGATCACCTCCGTGCACCAGGAGGACTCGCCCCGCGTCCACGCAGATCGCGGCACTGCCGCGCCACATACCCTCGGTCCGCAGTCCCAAGAGAGCCGGCACCTCCCGCGGATTGGAGACGCCGTCTCCCCGCCACTGCGCCACATCCGGCCGATCAGGATCGTACGTGTTGGACAGATCCACCCTCATCAGGACGGGGTGCATCCCCAACCGCGCCGCCCCCGCGAGTTCCCCGTCGCTGCCGTCCCCAACATACAGCGTGCGGCGCGGATCCAGCCGCAGCGCCGACAGGGCATGGGCGTAGATGGCCGGATCTGGTTTGGCGGCACCGAGCTCACAGCTGAACGCCCGCACGGCAAAGAACCGCGCCAGCGCCGTGCGGTTCCACACCTGCGGCACATCCGGCCCACAGTTCGATACCACGGCCAGCGGAAGCCCTGCCCGCTCCAACGCGACCAGGCCTTCAAGCGCCCCATCGAGGGGCACCAACCGCTCCAGGATGAACTGCAGGTAGACCTCCTCCGCCGCGGCCAAGCGTGGGGTGGTCACCGTGACCCCCATGCGTTGCGCGATCCATCCAAAATGCTCAGCCATGCAGCCGTCCGTCCCCAGCGCCCTGCGGCCACCCCCCTCCAGCCAGGCGCCCCGCGACGCTGGCACCGCAATGCCGAGGCGTTCGAAGCAGGCGGCCAAGGCTGCCGTGTGCTCCCGCTTCGGAAACGGCGCCGCCAGCGTGCCCCACAGATCAATGAGGACCCCCGAAAACGCCACGCAGCTTCTCCCCCCCGGTTCCCGCTGATCAGCCGGTCCGGCACGAGCGGCCGGCTCCACCCCAGGCGGCCGGCCGACCGTCTCGACCATCCGCGCGGCCTCCACCGGCCGGCCAGCTGCAGCCTCCACGCTGCAGCCTTCACCCGCCCAACCGCGGGTCCTGCCGCGGCCGGGCCGGCACCGGGGTTACGCACCACGATCCGGTCCACGGCTC
>DAHWHT010000045.1 GCA_027335515.1 Clostridia bacterium | reverse complement strand
CCACGCGGCCAGACTGGAGGAGGGTCCGCAGTTCGGTGATGCCGGGGCGACCCATAGCGTCCGCGCTGCCGCCACGATCATAGATGGTGATGGTCGTCTCCGCGCCTTCCTCGACGGCCTTGCGCCGGCATCGCTCCTCTTGTCGTTCCATCCAGCGGCCCGACCGGACGGTGGCCCGGCAGTACAGGATCGCGTGCAGGGGATGCTTCAAAGCTCTCGCCTCCGCGTGGGATGATAGCACCATGCGCCGCGTCTGGAAGACGTTGTTCTCCGTGAACCAGGCCCAGGGCCCGCTCCACGGAGCAGGCCCTGGCCATCGGGATGGCGTAGTCCGCGCTGATGATGTGGCATGCCCGCGGACCTCGGCCTGCCCGCCGGGACGCCCTCCGAAACCGAGAAGAGCGAAGCCCTGGAGGCATTGGCTGCGCGGCAGCGGTTGACGCGGGACCAGGCGCGCGCACTGGCCGCCATCGGGATGTCTGAGTACCCTCGGCAGATCGAACGGCCATGGGACTCGGATGACGATGTCCTGGCCCGGCGCCTGGCCTTGGTGCGCGGCTGGTCCCCCGCCGCCATCGCCGCGTTTTTGAACCGGCCGGAGGCGGTGGTTCGAGCCGCGCTTGGCCGCCGCCGGTTATGAGCCGGCCCGAAGCGGCAGGACTGGCGGGTTCCACTCCATCCGTGATCGCGTATGCAGGACCACGTCGTTCTCAGTGAATGGCCTGCGCCACAGGACATTCCGGGCACAGCCCGCAATCGCGGCGTACGTCGGCCGGTCGCCGACTGGCTGCGGGTCGGCAGCGGCCCCGCGGCGGGAACCCTTGCCCCACAGGCGGTCGCGTGTCCGCAGCCCATGCGGCGGTACGTCGATGTCGCCCCGGCGGACGACCTTCCGGCCGAGGGCCCCCACCGGAATGACGCCATCCTGAAACTGGCTCTGCCGCGGAAGGAAAGCGGGGGCAGCATGCTAAATTGGCCTTACCAAGCACAGCGTGAGACAGGGGGCAAAGGGGGATGATACGCTTTTCTCGCCGCCAGGCGCTGGCCGCTGCCGCGTCCCTCGTAGCGGCCCCGGCCCTCACTGCCTGCAGCGCACGCGTCTTAGTCGCCCAACTACAACAAACCATCAAGCCGCTCACGCTCACCGTGTTCCTGCTCGGGGGTGCGCCGGGGACAGGCGGCATCTTCCAAGGACTCGCCAAACCGCTGCAAGCTGCGTTGGCCACCGCCCAGAAACAGGTCTCTGGCCTTCAGAGCATCACGTTCCAAACCGGGAACGATCCCACCTCCTGGTTTCCGGTGCCCACATCCCTCTTCACCGTGGGCATCAACCAGGCTGTGCGTAACGACGATCCATCCATTCCTATGCCTGATCTGGTCATCGCGAGCCACACCCAATTCCCCAACTACTTGGCCAACCGCGCGCTGAATCTACAACCCACTCTCCAGATCGATGCCTCCACCATACAAGGGGTACCCGCCCAGGTCCTCCAGCTCGGCCGAGCGTTCGGTGTCGGCCAGGGCACCTTCCAGGCCGCCCTGCCACTGGCGCGCATTCCGCTGCTCTGTTCACTCGCTCCCGGAATCACCGCCGTCACCTCCGGTAAGGCTTGGACCACAGAACAGTTCTTGCAGACCCTCGCCCGTCTCGCCCTGACCTACAGGCGCCCCGCCGCGCCCATGGCACCCGTGCCGTTCGCTTTCGGTCTCCCGGAGATGGCGGCCGTTGGAAGCGGCGGCACCATCGCTGTAAGCACCTCCACCGCCTGCCGGGCAACGTTCGCAGACGAGCCGGCCGCACAGGGCTTGGCTTCCATCGTCCAGTGGGCTCATAACGCTCCGCGCGTGCCCGCATCCCGTCTCCCCCACATCGCCTACGCTGTGTGGATGGACGACGGCCAAACCATCCTTCAATCCAGGGGCCAACCCGCAGCCGCCCCCAACGCCGCCGGATGGTCGATTGCACCCGTGCCCGCCTTCCCCGCCCGCCCGGCTCAGCCCGTGCGCACCATAGACGTCATGGTATTCCGCCACACCAAGGCACCTTCAGTCGCCGCCGCTCTCGCAGTCGCCCTGCTTTCAAAGGAGGCCCAGACCGCCCTGCTCCAATACTCCGGAGCCCTCTCCATCCACACTAGCCTCGCGTTGGACCAGTTGACGCGCTTGATCCCGCACGTGCAGGGTGCCCCCCTCATCGCCAACCCGGCCAACGACATCACCAGCAATGACGCCTACGGACCTCTCTCCAATCAAAACATGGCAGCGCGCTTGACGGTCCAGCAGGATCTGCTCATTGCCCTCCAGGCATCTCTGCCCTACAGTGCGGGCATCTGGACCAGCTTCGACACCCAGAACGGCCTGGGCCAGACTGCTTCGATGCCTCCCGCGCCGGTGCAGCGCGGAGAACCGTCCCTGCAGATTCTTCAGGCCGCCCAGTCCGCCGCCAATGCCGGACAGTTATTCTGACCCGAAGTTCCAGGGCTCGAAGCTCAGAACTGGGGTTCTCCGCTGTTTCGTGTGGGCAAGCAGGTGATCGAGTGACGGGAACAAATGGGCCGGGCGGGAACCCGGTCGGCCCACATGGAAACAGAATGCGGCGACCGGGACGGCCGTCAAGCCGGTCTGAGGCCCCCGCAACCGGACTTGCCACTTGGTTCCGTGCGACCGTGAACGCCACCGATATGCCGCGAGCAGTCCTTCCCACAACTCGCAGCCTCACCACCGGCACGGCGGAACCGCGGGGAACCGTCCCAACGAAAAAGCGCGGCCGGCCGGTGCCGACAATACCGGGGAGCGACAAAGAGGCGCACCCGAAGGGCGCCAGTGCGCGGCGGGCCTCACACCCCGACTGGCCCGCTCTTCCCACGTGGTCACCGACCGACCGCCTCCAAGACTTCGGGGGCCACCGAGGGAAACCTCCAATTCCGACGGCAGGCTCCGACGACAACTGGCGCGAAGGCAGAGGGGCGGTCCCCCGCGTTTGCGCCCTGAGGAGGCCGGATGCCAATGTCCGACGTGGTCGAATCCTTGGCTGTGGTCACCGACGACCTCCTCGCACCTGCCGCCATGCCGCCCCGCCCGGCTCTCGGCCTGGAACGGCTGCGCAGCCCCGACGCAGAGGCGCTGGTTGTGCTGGGCTTGGACCTTTCGGCTGCGATGACGCTCGTGCGCAAGGTGCAGCAACGCGGCCGTCACGCGCGGCTCTTCACGGACGAGGTCGCCGCCTGGGAGTTCGCCGAGGCGCTGGTGTCAGGGAATGCCACCTGGGCCAGCGAGGAGACCTGAGCGCGCCTACCCCTCGCTGGGTCGGCCGTCTCAGCGCCCCGAAGTGCCCGCTGTGCTTGGTCACTTCCGATATGTGGGCAACGGGCAGCGCTTGCCGGCCGAGTAGCTGACGGCCTCCACGCTCCGGTATGATGAGTCGATCGGACAGGGTCTGGCTGCCAATCCCCTGCCGGACCCGCCTTCGGTGCCGCGGCGCGCCAGCCCCAAGAAGAGCAGGGCGCGCAATCTGGTCGAGCGGCTGCAGGTGCGCAAGGATGCCGCGCTCCGCTTCCTGCACGACTTCCGGGTGCCCTTCAGCAACAACCAGGCGGGACGCGACATCCGCATGGTCAAGGTCCAGCAGAAGATCTCCGGCACCTTCCGCAGCGAGCGCGCCGCTCAGGAGTTCTGCCGCATCCGCGGTTACATCTCGACCGTCAAGAAGCACGGCCTGCCGGTCCTGGAGTGCCTGCGCCAAGCCTTGGAAGGTCGGCCCTTCCTGCCCCAGGCCGCTGCCGCTGCATCCCCCGCGTCCCCTCCCAATGTCACCCTGCGCACCGCAACCCTGCATCGGTCCTCCACCACGGCCGTCCTCCGCTCAGTCCCCCTCACCGCCTCGCCCTGATCCGTGTGCCCAGCGTCTTCCTGCCGGGCGTTCCCTACACCCCTGGACTGATCAGCCCCTGCATCCCGCACCTGCCGCCGCCCCAGGCTAGGCCGCGGCCATAGCCACCACAGCTCCCGCAGCCGCCCCGGACCCCGCTGCCTAATTATTGCGGGGGGGTAACTGCTCAGGTCCTCCTGCTCCGGCCAGAGCGTGAGTCAGTGCTGGACAACGGCGCAATGCTGTGATAGCGTTAT
>DAHWHT010000029.1 GCA_027335515.1 Clostridia bacterium | reverse complement strand
ATCGCGAAAGATCCCCAGGGCTGCGAAGATCGCCACGACGTACGGCAGTATTTTGATGGAGAGTTCGATGCCGTCGCGGGCACCCTCCAGAAAGACGTTGTATACGTCCACCCGCCGGTAGAGTCCAAAGACCAGTACGCCCGCGAAAATCAGGGGAATGCTCCAGCGGGAGACCACATCCATGAGATGGACCACGACGGCCTGCCCCCTCCCACGGCCTAGCGCGCCCGCCGCCGGCGCAGGACGGCGTCCAGCATCAGGGCCAGAAGTGTGGAGCACAGACTGGCCGCGATGGTCGCGGCGACGATTTCGCTGGGATGACGCGAGCCGGCCGCCGCGCGATAGGCGATCACCGTCGCCGGGACCAGGGTGACCCCGGCCGTGTTCAGGACCAGAAAGGTCACCATGGCGTCGGAGGCCGTCTCCCGATCCGGCTGGTCGTTGACCGCCTGCAACTCCTGCATGGCCTTCAAACCGAACGGCGTCGCCGCCTGTCCCAGGCCCAGCATGTTGGCGGCGACGTTCAGCAGGATGGCGCTGAGCGCGGGGCTATCCTTGGGCAGGGAGGGAAACACGAAACGGAACAGCGGACGCAGCAGCCGGGCCAGCACCTCCATCAGCCCCGACTGTTCGGCGACGCGCGCAATGCCCAACCAAAAGATCATGATGCCGGTAAGGGTGATGACCGTTTCCACCCCGAGCTTTGCGGATTCAAAGGCGGCGGTCGTGGTCGCGTCGATATGACCGTGGAGGGCCGCCACCGCCACGCCGACGACGATGAGCCCGACCCAGACGAGGTTCAGCACACTACGTCACCTCCGGCGAAGTGGCGAGCCCCGCCCGGACACCCATACGCCCGGCCCCCGGTGGGCATGCCCGCGGGAAATCGTCCCGGACGTGCGCACGCCAGACCGCCCGCGCATATTTGCCGGTTGCTAGGGATGCCGCGCCTTGCGATAATCACCGACATGTGTCGGCGTCGCGGATGGCGGGGCGGCGGCTCCGTACCCCGACAACGGCGGGGGAGGCAGTGCGCGTGGTCGAAACGGTGTATCTCAACGGGTCGTTCATCCCGTACTCGGATGCGCTGGTACCTTTCGAGGATCGCGGCATGCTCTTTGCGGATGGCATCTATGAGGTGGTTCGGGCGTATGACGGCAGGCTGTTCGAGTTGGACGGCCACCTGCAGCGCCTCGTCGCAAGCGCGCAGGAAATTCAATTGGAGGTTCCCCCCGCCGAGGAGTTGCAGGAGGCGCTGCGCGGCGTTCTGCAGCGCAGCGGCATGCGCGACGCCAGCATCTACCTCCAGGTGACGCGCGGCTTTGCGGGTCCCAGGAGCCACGGCATCCCGCGGGGCATCCGGCCCACCGTCTTCGCCGCGGCCCGCCCAGTGCCCAGGCCCGACCCACGGCACGTCGCCGAGGGCGCTGCGGCCATCACCGTCCCGGACCGGCGCTGGCACATGTGCCACGTCAAGTCGATCGGCCTGCTGCTCAACAACCTCGCCAAGCAGGCGGCGCTGGATGTCGGCGCGCAGGAATCGCTCTTTGTGCGCGACGGCATGGTCACCGAAGGGGCTGCCACCAATGCCTTCGCGGTTTTCGACGGCGAGGTGTGGACGCATCCCGAGGGCCCCTTGGTTCTCTCGGGCATCACGCGCCAGGTCGTCGTGGAACTCGCCCTTGCCGAAGGGCTGACGGTCCGCGAATCGCCCTTCCTGGCCAGCCGTTTGTCGGAGGCCCAGGAGGTGTTCATTACCAGCACCAATCTTGAGGTGCTGCCGCTTCGCACCGTGGACGGGCGCGGCGTCGGCGGCGGCAAGCCCGGCCCGGTCACCCGACGCCTGCAGGCAGCGTTCACGCGGCGCACCTCGGCCATGGCCACCGTCTGATCGCCGGTCCCAGGGGGACGGCGCGCTGGGCGCTGGTATCAACGCCGCCCGGTTGGTGCAGGCTACCCGTCAGAGGGACGGGCAAGGCACGACCCTGCGCGCCAACGAGCCGCAGCCGTCCAGACTGCCGACCCCGGGGAGGCCGGAGATGGCGGGCGGCCAAAGCCCCCAGGAGCTCTTGCAGCAGATTCAGAAGTTTCTCACCCCGGGCGGCCAGGGAGCGGGTGGGAACCGAAGCGGCCCGTCGCAAGGCCAGGGCCAAGGCGGCGGGGGCAACGCCGCACAAGCCGCAGACGGAGCCGGACAGGAGGGCGCGGCTCAACTTCTGCAACGGATTCAGCAGTATCTCACCCAGAGCGGCCAGGGGGTGGGTGGGAACCAAAGCGGCCAGTCCCAGGGCCAGGGCCAAGACGGCGGGGGCAACGCCGCACAAGCCGCGGACGGAGCCGGACAGGTGGACGTGGCTCAAATTCTGCAGCTGGTGATGCAGCAACTGCAACAACCAGCATCGCAGTCGCAACCCCAACCGCAAGCGGCGGGAGGCCAACAAGGCAGTGGCGGCACAGCCCCGAAGGGTGGTGCCCAGGCAGCCGCCGACCCGGTTGCGGGTGGCGCGGATGCCGTTCCCATCGCCAAGGTATTGCAACTGGCCTTGTCCGCCACGGGCGCACAGGGGGCGGGCGCGTCGCAGGCAGGCTCGACGGAGGCGCAGCTCTCCCAGGAGCTTGCCGGAACCCTGAAGCGGCTCAAGGCCGTTCTGGCCGAGACGCAGGACCTCGCGACGCGCATCGAGACGACCCTCGGCGGTAGTCAGGACAGTGGAAACCGCGGCGGCCAGGGGTCGGGCCAGGGCCACGGCCAGCGCGAGCGCAAGCCGCCCTCGCCGCTGTAGGAATCGCTGCTGCGCGTCCTGCGCCGGTCCCGGGTACGCCGCAGTGAACGCCAACCCAAGTCGGCGGCGTCGGGCCTGTACCGTACTACCGCGATGATCTGCTGCGGTGGTGTCCGCCCTGTGCGTCCACCGATTCTCAGAGGCGCCGACGGAAGCAGGCCGAAGGACCTCCTTCCACGCCGTGCGGCCCTGAGATGCATGGATCTTTGGGCGCCGAAAGGGCCCGCGCGGCCGCCGGATCGCCGCCCTGGGGATGGACGGGCACCAACGAAACCGCCTGCGGGTTGGCTGCGACAGGGGCCATCGCGGCCTGACCGCCACCCGCAGGCCCCGCGGCCTCTTTCAGCTGGGAGCCGACTTCATCGAGGGTTTCGTCCTGCGGATCCGTCGCCCACTCCCGGCGCTCGCCGGCATAGCCCAACCGTTCCTCGCCCGCACCGCCACCGCCTGCGGGGCGTGCGCCCGCACCCCGCAGGTCTCCTCCCCCATTCCCCGCCCCGGCCGTCCCTTTCCGGCAAAGTACCGAGGGTCAAGGGATGCCCTCCTGCCGGAGGACGACGCAGCGGCGGGGTCGCGCGTCCTGTTTCCTTCCCCCAGCGACCAAGCGGGGGGAGACGCTGCACCGCCTGGTTAGAAAAATGTGTACAAACCGATCACTCGGTCTTCCACACGTCCGCCCGACCAGGCTTTCGCCCCTTTCGGCCTGAGATTTGCCCCTCTCGGAGCGGTAGGCAACAGGCGGACTTGGGCTACGCGACATTCATGTGCCGCGCACGCCGGGACTCCCACCCGGACCGGAGAGCGCGTGCACGGCCCACGTCCGTTGCCAGGATCGGCTCGGTCCCGCGCACGCCCCTTGCCGGGTCTCCGGCGGCCTGTTAGGCCCCCCTACGGGTTTTCCGCTGACCCCGCTAACAGCGCCCTTCCCCACCGTACCCGCTGCAACGCAACCAGGGCCGCAAAGGGCCCGTCGCGCTCACCGCGCCGCCTCCGCCACCGAGGAAAGTCTCTGGCCCGCAACCCAGCCAGGTCCCCTTCCCCGATGCCGCCGCTGCGCAGCAACCGCTCTTGCCCCAGCACGGTCCCGATCCGCCTGCAGCCGGTCGCGATGGTCCGGGCTCGTCCTTCCTCCGGAGAGCCTGTCTTGGCCAATCGCTTTGCCTCCGCCGTCCTGTGCCCCGCCTCGGCCGCCAGGGCCGACCGCACGACGCCCAGCCGCTCCCGTAGCCGCCGCCCGAATCGCCGCCGGTGCCCCAACGCCCTCCGCCCGATACACAGGGCCGCCGCCTCGTGTACCGACCACCCGAGGTCCCCCGCGAAGCGCCACCGACCCTCCGCCGATGTGTACGCGGGGTCCACCAAGACCACGGATACCCCGCACCGCCGTGCCCGCCGGTCGATCGCCTCCGCCAGTTCGGAGTACGGGAAGTTGCTGCTGTACCGGTTGAACGAGCGGTTGGTATCATGCTCCTTAGTGAAGCCCAGGTCCTCACGCGCCAGCGGCCTACCCGCCTCCAGGGCCGCGTCCACAACCAGTTTGGCAACCACACCGATCCGATAGGCCCGCGGATCCGCGCCCGCCTGCCACATCTCCGGGGCGTGCAGCCACATCCGTCCCGGTGCCGCGCCCACCTGCAACCCGCCCGCGTACTTGTGCAAGCTGGCCGCCGCCTCGGCCCCCAACCGCTCCGGCAGTCCATCCGGCCACGGTTGCGGGTTCCCGTCACGCCCCACGTTCGCGACGGCCACCCCGTGCGGGTTCAAGTGCACGGACACCACGCCCCGGTCCAGGGTGCACGCCGCTTCCGGCGCGCTCGGCGTGAAACTTACGTGCGCACGCCACCGACCGGTCGCGCAGCGCAGCAGTTCCACCGTGTAGGGCCGCCTGGACAGCACCAGGTCCCAGAGCAGCGCCTCATACTTGCGGGGCACCCACAGCCGTCCCGTCACTCGGGGGGCCTCGCGGTAGGTGTCGCGTTCCTGGACCTTCCCCTGTCGCCGGTACGTGCTGTGCCCCGTCTTCTCGCTGAGGTGGGAGATGGCCGCCGCCAGCGTCAAGCCCCCGCCCCCGGCGGGCGCGAGGCGCAGGTTCGGGTTCCCCCCCTT
>DAHWHT010000006.1 GCA_027335515.1 Clostridia bacterium | reverse complement strand
TCTGTTGGGACCCCGATCAGCGGGAGCATTGGGTGCGGTCCTTGCCGGATGGGCCGGGCGTCGTCTCCGACCCCGACCACTTCCCGTGGTTCCGGGTGGGCATGGAGTTCGAGGAGTTCATCCTGGACTTCGGCCGCTGGTTTGCCGAGGACAAGAAGACGGCGTGCCTTGTCGGCATCCGCGCCGACGAGAGCCTCAACCGCTTCCGCACCATCGCCAGCAGCACCAAGGAGCAATACCAGGACTGGCCCTGGTCCACCCGCATCTTTGAGGACCTGAGCCTTTACAACGCCTACCCGATCTACGACTGGCGCACGGAGGACGTGTGGACGGCGGTGGGCCGGAACGGCTGGCACTACAACCGCATCTACGACCTCATGTACCAGTCGGGCAAGTCGATCCACGAGAGCCGCATCTGCCAGCCATACGGGGACGACCAGCGCAAGGGGTTGGACCTCTTCCGGAAACTGGAGCCGGAAACCTGGGCGAAGGTAGTCACTCGGGTGGCTGGTGCCAACTATGGCAACATCTACTGCGGGACGGCGCTGATCGGGCACCGCAAGGTCCCACTGCCGGCCGGCCACACCTGGCGCAGCTACACGGAGTTCCTGCTGGAGACCATGCCCCGCTACGAGGCCGAGTGGTACCGGGCCAAGTTCGCGGTCTTCCTGAAGTGGTGGGCCGAGCACGGCTACCCCGAGATCCCGGACGAGGCTGACCCGCACCTGGAGGCCCAGAAGAAAGTCCCGTCCTGGCGGCGGCTGGCGAAGTGCCTGGTCAAAAACGACCGCCTCTGTAAGTCACTGTCCTTCGCTCAGACCAAGGGCCAGTACGCGAAGTACCTGCAACTCCGGGAGGTGTATGGGGAATGAAGGAGACCACGCCGCCGGCCGGGGGGACTTGGCGGCAGCAAACGGAAGCCTGGCTCGCCGGGTTGCCTCCAGCGGACGCGGAGTGGTACCGCCGGAAGTTCGCCGCCTACCAGGCCGCCTGGGCCCGCCGGGGGCTGGCGGAGATCCCGGACGAGGCGGACCCCCGGTTGGAAGCGGCCGGGGCCGCTCCGTCCTGGCGCCTGATGGCGCGGTGCGTGGAGGAAAACGACCTGCTCTGCGCCGCGCTTGGGCCTGACGCCGCCATCGGAGAACAGGCCCCGCCGGGCCAGACCTGGCGCCAGTACTCCGAGGGGCTGCTCGCGTCACTGCCGGCGGAGGACGCCGCCTGGTATCGGTCCAAGTTCGACAAGTTCACGACATGGTGGGCCAAGCGCGGCGTGATAGAGATCCCGGACGAGGCCGACCCGCACGAGGAACGCCGGGGACGGGCTCCGTCTTGGCGCCGGCTTGCCCGCGCCATCACCGCAGGAGACATCATGTGTACATCGCTGGGCTTCACGGACAGCCCGGGGCAACGCGAGAAGTACCGCAAACTGAAGGAGGCCGGGAACGATGGATGAGCGCGGAAAGGCTTTCGTGGCCGCAGTCCGGGCGGCGGCCGCCGCCATCGCCGACCTCCCGGCCGAGGAGCGGATCGATGCGCTGAACGCGGCCACCCAGGCACTTGCGGATGCGCACCCCATCCACGACCCGGTGAGCGCCGTTCGTTGGGTACCTGCCGACCAGGTGGTCGCCAACGACTACAACCCGAACACTGTCGCGCCGCCGGAGATGGAGCTGCTCCGCGTCTCCATCGTGGCCGACGGGTACACGCAACCCATCGTCTGCTACCACGACGCCGAGGCGGACCGGTACGTCGTTGTCGACGGGTTCCACCGCAACCGCGTCGGCAAGGAGGACCCGCAGGTCCGG
Organism: Clostridia bacterium; assembly: GCA_027335515.1. Next base: position 3,991 of record DAHWHT010000006.1, on the reverse strand, counting down.
CAGCGGGTGCTCGGACACCTGCCCGTCGTTGTAATCGATAAGCCTCTGCCCGAGCGCATCGCCAGCACGATCCGGCACAACCGCGCGCGGGGCACCCACGGTATTCAGCCCATGGCCCAGATCGTTGAGGAGTTGTACTTCCGTGGATGGTCCGATAAGCGGATCGGTGAGGAGTTGGGGATGGCCAAGGACGAGGTGTTGAGGCTCAAGCAGTTCCGAGGGCTCGCCGCGCTATTTGCGGACCGCCCGTTTTCAAAGTCCTGGGAGTGGGAGGGGGAGCACGATGCCGCCGAGCCCGAGCCTTCGGATGCTGGCGCCGGCCAGACTGGCGGAGCGGTGGGATGAGTTCCGCCTGCTCGCCCGCCAGCCCCTATTCCGGCGTCGCGTTGAAGTCGCCCACGAAATCATGGCCCGCGCCCTGACCATGGGGGGCACCTGGGCGGCTAGCGTGAGCGGCGGCAAGGACAGTACGGCGCTCGCCGGAGTGTTGATCGAGTGCGGCTGGAGGGGGCCTCTCCTGCACTTCCGTTACCCGGAGACGCCAGACGAGAACACCGAGTTGGTCCAAGGGCTTGCGGCCCGCTGGGACCTACCGCTCCACGTCCTGGAGGTCGACGGGGCCTGGGACGTGTTCGCCAAAGCGGGCCGGGCCTTCGTCTCGCCCGAGACCGCAGAGGAGCGAGCGGCGACCCGTTCCATGCTCTCCGGCTACGGCAAGGCGGTCGAGGCGCACGCGGTGCGAGAGGGCTGGACCGGGCAGTTCTGGGGCCTGCGGCGCGAGGAGAGTCGGCCGCGCCGCATCACGCTGGCCTCCAAGGGACCGCTGTATCAGGTCGAGTCGCGCTCCGGCTGGACGTGCTGCCCGCTGGCGGGCTGGAGTTCGGCTGACGTGTGGGCCTTCGTCGCCTCCAGGGACCTGCCCCATCTGAGCCGGTACGACACGGCGGCCGATCCGGAGCGGGAGCGGTCGGAGATCACATGGCTGGCGTGCGAGAGCCTGTGGAGCCACGGAATGCTGGCCAGGCTCAAGATGGAGCGGCCGGACGAGTACAACGAGATGCTGGCGAGGTTCCCGATCCTGAGCCTGTACCACTGACGAGAAGGAGAAGATACTGCATGACACCCACCCAACTGATCTTCCGGGCCGCCGCCCGCACGCCGTCCGTGGCGGCCGGCAAGGGGATCGCGACCTACGACCCGGAGGCGTTCGCCGGGCCCGTGGCCGACCCGGTGTGCTGGTTCTGCGGGGAGCCGACGGATGGACGAGGGCAACCGACCAAGACGGCGATCAAGCCGACGTTCACCAATATAGACCTGGCCAAGGCCCCGTCTTCCGGGAGTCTCTGCGCCCCCTGCGCGTTCTGCCTGGGGAACGCGAGTTTGCGGCAGTACCCAACGGTGGCCACGCCGGATGGCATCCGACACCCCTCACGGGCGCATCTCAAGGGCGTCTTGCTGGAGCCGCCCGACCCTCCGTTCCTTATCGCGATCCCGACCAGTGGGCACAAGCACCTGGTCATCCGGACGCCCGTGGCGTGGTCGCGGGACGACTACCCAGCGGTGCTTGAAGAGGTGCTGCTGACCGTCGAGCGGCCGCGCCTGCGGGCGATGGTGGAAACCGTGGAGATCCTGCGGACGGCCTTCACCCTCGATGAGGTCAGGAGCGGGCACTACCAGCACGGGCTGCGGGGTCTGTCCCTTCGGGACTTCGAGGCTGCGGAGGCGGACGCCGCTGCCTGGCGCGGGCACCGGCTGTTCTCGCTTGCCCTGCACGTCTCGTCCAAGCCGGGGACCGATGAGCCAGCCGCCCCGGCGGAGGCGAGCGCATGACCGGGCGGTACTTCATCGGGCGGGTCCTGCGGCCGATGGTCGACGGCTCCGCTGTCGCCGATCTGGCCCGCCGGGCGGACTGCAGCCCGAGCTACCTGTACCGGCTCCTAAACGACGTGGAGGCGCCGAGCGTCGGCGCGCTGGTCGCCTTGGAGGTCGCCCTGGGGATGAGCCAGGGCGACCTGTACCGGCGGGCGTACCCAGAGTCCGAGCGGTTGCCTCAGTTGCCGCGGCCACGTGGTCGCCCAGCGAAGATCAGCAACGGCAACTGAGACAAGATCAGAGTGTTCGTGTAATGGTCATAGCCTCGCAACGACGGCCGCCCAGCGACCCGGCGAGCACGGCGCTGAACGGACCGGACCAAAGACCCCCGACCCGACGCGCGTCAGCGCGGTGGTAGTCCTGCCCCATCCCCATCTCCAAACCCTATCTGCACCCCTTCCCGCCTTGCCGCTGAGCGCCTGGCGCGCTCCAAACTCTTTTCCCGAGACCTCTGGATGTAGACTGGTGTCAACGGAGGCGATCAGCGATGGCAGTGATGCAGTCCGGAGTCCCCAGCCCCGAGGATTATGAGAATCGGACGCCCATCGTCGTAGAGGGCATGGAGTTGACGCCAGACGCGCGAGGGCAGGTGACTGTCGTCGTCGATGGTTCGGAGTTGGTGACTTTTGGCCCCATCCGCAAGGCTTACGCCGTCATCGAGGATGGTTGGGGAGATCCGTTCGGGTGCGGGAGTGACCACGTTTATCGTTTGGTCAACTTCTTCACTAATCGCAAGGAGGCGGGGAAGTTCTACGCGGCAGAGGCTCGGAATGCCCGGAAGGCGATTGCCGACCAGGCAGAGTTGCCAATCGACGCCACGTATAGCCTCAACGTAGTGCATGTGCGCATCCCGACTGCGGCGGTCCACAGAGATTACGATGAGGGGATCTTGGAGTGGGAGTATCAGACTGGGGAGCACCGGGTGCGGGTAAATGGTAGCACGTACCCAAACGTTGCCTCGGGCACCTATTCTCTCGGGCCGGGCGACGACGATTACGCGCTCGTGGCAGACGAGTGCAGTGAGCTGCATGGCGCGGTGCGCGGATGGGTCCATGTCGAGGCGTGGGGAGAGTGCCTGACCAGTAGGACGTTCGACTACACCCCTCCGCCTTCCCTGGATTATTGAGTGGGGTGGGTTCGCCTCCTTCGGATCAAGAGAACGGCTAACGGCGGCCGCGCCCATCGAACCCGGCGCGGCCCTCTCCACATATGCGCACTGGCGGGCATCTTGAGTGCGCATAGCGGGCGGTCCTGACGCCTGTTCTTCGCATAATGGTCATTACCCGAACAAGAGGCGACATCGCCCCTTGGGCCGTGCGGCTTCCCGGTACCCACGACTGGAGCGGATCGGCAAGATTACCCGAACTGGAGGCGATGTCCGTGGACATCGACGGTTTCCTCGCCGCGCTCCGGGTCGCTGGTCGCAGTGAGGCGACCTGCAGGAGTTACCGGCAGGACCTCCTCCGCTGGGACCGATGCGGCGGCGATCCGGCCGCGTACCTCGGCGGCGCACCGGCCAGCCGGGCCCGGCGGTACAGCAGCCTGCAGGCGTACTGGCGGTGGGCCGAGGCCCAGGAGTTGGGGCCAGGTCCGTTTCCCCTCGCCACCATCCCGCACCCCAGGGTGGATCTGCCGCCACCCCGGGCGCTTCCCGAGGCCGATGAGGCCCGCCTGGCGGCGACCGTCCGGGGGCTGTCGCTCACCTGGCGGACCCTGTTCACGCTGGCCCTGGACGCCGGCCTGCGGGCTGGGGAACTGACCGGACTGCGGGTGCGGGACTTGGAGTGGACGCCGGGGAGCGAAGGGCTCCGGGTACTCGGCAAGGGTGGCAAGTGGCGTGAAGTTCCGCTGCTGCCTGGCATGGCATGTCGGCCGCTGCTCCGCCGTCTGGCGGCGGGGAAGCCCGGCGAAGCCTTCCTGTTCCCTGGCCGAGGTGGCGGCCCGTTGACCGTCCGGGCCGTCGAGAAGCGGTTTGCGGCCCTGTGCCAGGCGGCCGGTATCACCGAAGCCCGCGTGCACGACCTGCGGCACACCTGCGCCACGAGGCTGGTGAACAAAGGCACGGACATCCTGGCGGTGCAGCGGCTGCTTGGCCATAGCAGTGTTCAGACGACGCAGC
>DAHWHT010000386.1 GCA_027335515.1 Clostridia bacterium | reverse complement strand
GCACGCTGGCTGGCCCTGGAGGGAGCGCGGCAGTGGGCCCCGGCCGACGCCGATGAAGATGGGGGAATCGGAGTGGATGCCGCAGAGAGGGGGCGATCGTGAATGTGGTCTTTGGTAGCGCAGGATGATCCGGGCGCGTCGCCCGGCCGTAGGGCCTACTTGTTGGCCGTCCGGCAAGAAATGGCAGCCGCCGCGGCGGTGCAGCAGTTCGAGCAGGTGCCCGCGACTCGCGCCCTTGTGCCAGCGGCCCTAGCTGAGTTGGCCAAGGCGGAGGCCATCACCGACGCGGCCTACGCCCAGCAGAACGCGCCGCCGCAGGCGGGGCCGAAGGGCTTCTGCTGCCAGTGCGGTGGATCCGCGGTAGTCGTCGGCTTTGCCAAGCAACGCGGCGGTTTCGGCCCGCTATGCGGCCCCTGCAGCGAGAGGTAGCCGGCTTGTCGCTTCGCCGTGGTGCCTTCACCTGAAGTCTCTCCGAAGGAAGGACAATGGCGTGCGCTACTTACTGGCTCTCGGCGCCGGAGAAACCGCAGCGGCTCTCGCCGCCGAGATCCGCGCCGCCCTGATCGGGCACGCGGAAGCGGGGCCAGCCGTGTTACTTTCCCACCATTTGCAGCCCGCCGCCATCTCCGCACAGCCAGAAGCGATCATCATCAGTCGCGCTCTGGACGGAGACATATCACTGCCCGACGCGCTAATCGCGGTGCGCAAAGCCGTGCCCGCCGCTCGCATCGTCATCCTACTCGGCCCCTTGGACGAAACAGCCAGGCAGATCGCCAAAGCGGCCACTCGTGTCGCCATTTTCAATCTGTTGCCCGGCGCCGTGCGCGCCGCCGATTGCGCCGCCGCACTGACCCATGACGCCAGTTACGCCGACGTGCAAACGATGCTGGAAACGGTACCAACAAATCAAACTATTCCCGCTTCCGACAATACCACTATCGCGGTGCTTGGCGCCCGACCTGGTGTCGGATGCGGCACTGTCACCGCCAACCTGGCCTTCAGTCTCTCCGAAGACGGAGTGGAAGCGTTCGACCTGCGCGATAACCCGGCTTTGCCGGCATTGCTCTTCGCCAGCACTCCGATTGGCGGCGGCTTGCGCCGGCCCGGCCTCGGCGGCGTCGGGGTCACCGTCCCCCCACCCGGCTCGGACGTGGCGCCTTTGGTCACCGCCACATCCGTTCGCTGGCGGCTGTGCGCCTGCCCGCCAGACCCCAGGGACCCGCGTTCCGCCGCCATCCTCGCCATCGCCGGAATCCACCTGCTGGTCGTTACCCCAGACCCCCTGGTCCTGAGCATCGCGAAGGGATGGATCGCGCAGGGGCTGGCACCCGGCATTGTGCTCAACCGACACGTGTCTGGGTTCGTTACCGGGCCGCCGAAAATCCAAGCCTTTCTTGGCTATCCCTGCATCGCGGTGCTACCTGAAAATCCAGCGCTCCACTGGACGTCCATGCATCACCGCAGCATCGCCGCCGCTATCGACAAACGATGGGATCTGCGGCATATCGCCCAACAGCGCAAATCAAGGTGAATGTCTTGGAACAAGCCATTCTCGAACCTCTGGCCGCCGGAGATCCCTTCGGCGCCGCCTGCGGCGCCATCGGGATCCGCGACCTGCCCGCCGAACAGCAACGCGCCATTATCACCGCCGTCCAGGGAACCATCACCAGCGCGGAACAGGCCACCTTACTAGCCGCGACGCGCGCGGCGGAAGCCTGGTACCAGAGGAAGGGGACACCTGCGCCCCCCGCCGAATTCTGGTTACCCGGCACACCAGACGCCACCCACCCCGCGGCATGGGCGGTGCGAATCGCACTGGCCAAACGAACAGGAGACACGGTGGACGCGACCAGGATGGCCAAATCTATGCAGCGTCTCCCGGCGGAACAGCAAGCGCAAATCCATGCCCTTCTCGCTAAAATCCAGTGACAGCCATTCCACGAAAGGAAAAACCATGCCATACGAAACCAACATCACGGCAACGCCGTCCCCTCGTAACTCTAGGCTACTTGCTCTATTGGGCATCTTTGACATCAAATACTTGCTGTTGCTACCACACCTGATCATCCTGGCCCTCATCTTCCCAATTTGGCTGATCGGACGCTGGATCGGATACTGGATCGTCCTCTTCACAGGCCGGATGCCCGGCGGGCTGTGGGAATTCATGGTCGGTTACCAACGCTGGACAATGCGTGTCATCCTCTGGAACGCGGGAATCACCGACCGCTATCCGCCTTTTACCTTCGGTTCCGAAGTTTGAGCAAAGCACTCTGGGCCGCGTGCTACTGACCACGCGAATTGAGACCGAACACCAGCAGTCCTGCCCACGCTATTTGAGCCGCTGGCGCGTCTCAAAAAGCGTGGGCGGCGTTTTCGCGGATAACCTTCCTGGTACTGGCCGGATACCGAGCCGTAACTCGCTTCAGCAAGACCGGAGCGGTTCAGGAGAGGCCAGGGGAACGGGAGGGGGAAACAAACCAAATGCTGAACACCATCGCCCGTTGGTTGCCAGGGAGTGATGGACCAATCCTGCGTGTTCGTGAGGTGTTCGACGGCAGCGGATTCCCAGACCATACATACGTCACTCGCGATGACGGCGACCTGGAAAGGCTGCTTGCCGATTCCTTGGAAACCGCCGGGGGACAGGTCGTGCTCACCGGCCCTTCCGGTGCAGGGGAAACGTGTCTCTGGCGTAAAATCTTATCGTCGGCCGGTTGGGGGCATCGGCGCTTCCGTTGTACTGCGGAAACGACCGCACCGGAGATCGTGACAACTCCGCCGCCTAAAGGCAGCGGCTTCTCGGTTCGACGCGGGCGGCGATCCCTTCCCGCTCCCCGACGGCTGCGCCCCAGCCGTTGACTGCTCGGTCCAAGATGTTCCGCGCGGCGTTGTGGTCCCGGTCGGCCACGTACCCGCAGGAGGTGCAGATGTGCGTCCGCACGCTGAGGGACTTCGGGACCATGGCGCCGCAGCGACTGCACTTCTGACTCGTGAAGCGCGCGGGTACGCGGACGACTCGATGTCCGGCGCTTTCAGCCTTGGCTTCGAGAATGTCCACAAACGCGCCCCACGAGGCGTCCGCGATAGCGCGGGCGAGGTGGTGGTTGCGCCCCATTCCCTTCACGTTCAGGTCTTCGACGGCGATGATTCCGCATTGCTCAGCGTATGGTTTGGCCGTCTTGAAGTGGAAGTCCCTGCGCTGCCGACCGATGGTGAGGTGAATCCGCGCTACAGCCTTGGCCGCCTTGCGACGACGACGGCTGCCCTTGACGCGCCGCGACAGGACGCGCTGCTTATGCGCCAGCGTGGAGAGGGATTCCCGCAGGAAGCGCGGGTTCTCTACCGTGCGCCCGTCGCTGTCGGTCAGGAAGGACTTCAACCCCACGTCGATGCCAACGGCACGGTGCTCGCACGGCTCGCACGGCACAACCGGCGCCGTCTCGCACACAATCAGTGCGTACCAGTGTCCGTCTGCCCGCAAAACGAGGTGGCACGTCTTCGGAGTTCCCTCCAGGGGCCGATGTATCTTGATCTTGATGACCTTGCCGATTTTGGCGGGAACGCGCAGGAACCGCCCGTCAATCCAGACGTCCTTCCCTTTGTCGAACTGCCGCAAGTGGATGGAGTGCCAGCGGTTGTCGCCCTTGAATCTGGGGAAGCCGCATCGCTCTCCCTGCTCCTTGGTGAACAGGAACCGCCGCAGGGACTTGTCCAGCCGGTCAGCGAGGCATTGGACGACAGTTGCGGGGACGTGCTCGGGGGCGTGGCCCTTGAACAGCTCGCACAGGTCGTACTTGAAGAGGAACTTGCCTTCGGTGTCGTACCGGACCTTGGACGCTTCGAGCATGGCGTTATACACCTGCCGCGACTCGATCAGGCAGGCCATGAGCGCTTTGCCCTGAGAGCGGTTGGGATACAGCCGATACTCGAACGTCCTCATTCCTCTAATATGCCGGATCAGGAACCACAAGGGAAGAGCGCGATTCATCTGCCGCCTTCAGGCGGCAGCCCTCTCGCACGTTTCATTGTAGATCCCGTGCTGTCGTTCTACCTCGCTTGGTCCACTGCTTAATCCTCCAGGCACATACCAATCCGAGTACAACCGAGTAGTTCCGCGCGTTCCCCAGGGCCTGCGGTGATAGGGAGCCACTGGCCACGAGTGCGGCCTTTATACAACACTCAGGAGCGATGCCATATGCCCGCCCCGCTCGGAATCGACATCGGATTCGGCATGATCAAGTGGGTCGACGCCCAAGGTCGCCACGGTATCCTGCCAGCGGCATGGGTCCCCCACGCCGCTGGCGCCGAGACATGGGGGCTCGGCGCCGTGGACCAGCCTATGTACCTCGACGGTCGCGCATTCGTCGCAGGTGAACCTGCGGCCTCCCGCCCCGGAGCGCACCGACCGTTCGCCGATGGCCGACTCGCTGATCCCGAAGCCATGCCCCTGCTCGCCGCCGCCCTATGGGCCACCGGAGCGGAAGGAGATGTAGTGCTGGGAAGCGGCACGCCACTGTCGGCTTTCGCGCAGGAGCGGGAAACCGCTCGCGCGGCACTGGAAGGCCGCACCCTGCACCTCGGTCAAAACGGTCAGGCACGCACGGTCCGCCTGACAAGACTCGCGCTGCGCCCCCAGGGCGTCGGCGCCGCTCTTCACCTCGCCCTCACGGGCCGCTGGCCCAACGGGACCGGATACGGCCTGGTGGTCGATGTCGGGACACGCACAACTGATGTCCTCTGCCTGCGCCTGCACGACCTGGCCCCGCTGGTCGAGCTGTCCTTCTCCATCGAAGCCGGCGTGTCCACCGCCGCCGAACAACTAGCCAGCATGATTGAGCGCGCCACCGGACACCTGCCCCCATCCGACATAGCCACCGCCGCTCTCACACGTCCAGTAACTTGGCACGCACAAGTCGTCGGTGGCCCGGAGGCCGCGGTTGAGATGCTAGACGCCCTGGCCGCGTTGATCCGCACCGAAATTGCCCGCCGCATGGGCGCCGACTTTGGCCGCGTCGAGGCCGCTGCTCTGGTCGGCGGCGGGTCCGTGTTGCTTGGCTCGCGACTAGCCGGCGTCGCGCAGGGCCAGATCGCTCTCTACCCAGAGGAGGCGTTGTACACCAACGCCCTGGGATTTCAACACGCCGCCGCGCGGCTTGCCGGTGCATCGTAGTGCATGGACTCTCCCGCCGCGTTCCGCAGGGGCGGCGGCAGCGTGATCCAACCACGGGCGTCCATGCGGCCCAGCGCCACGTTGCAAGACACGACCTTGAGCCCGCCGTCGGGTTTCCCCCAGCGGGAGCGCTCGCAGACGGCGCGGGCGATGGTGGAGCGATGAGGCTTGTCCGGGCCGGCAATGATTCTCCGGGTCTTTTCAATCTCCCGCAAGTTGACCTCCTCCCCCCGGCTTTAGCCGTGGGGAGGAGGTCAATGGCAAAGTCGCGGCCCCAGAAGCGAACGAATAGCATCGGCGCCTCGGGCTCAACAATGCTCATGCACCAAAGGTAAAAAGTGCTTGTTTAGGGGAACATACGTGCCTTATCCCGCAACTGGGTCTCGGCGGTCCCCAACGCCCGGCCAGAGGGCTCCGGAAAAAGCGCGAAACTTCACACGCCATAATCATCGAAAAACCAACACTCCCAGCCACTATTATCCGGCTAATCCGGGGTTTGACCCCTCCCGCCCCAGCCTGATACGGTGCCCGAGGTCGCTTGGTGGCGAAGGCTGGCAGGGCAGCGCCGACGGGCGACGGGCGGGAGGGGCGGCGGTGGGAGAGTTCCGGT
>DAHWHT010000384.1 GCA_027335515.1 Clostridia bacterium | reverse complement strand
GATAGACGTACTTCCCGGTGCGCGAGTCCTTGCCGGCGCGGACCTGGGCCTGCCACGTATTGCCGCGCTGGCGGACGGTCACGCCGGGGATACGGGTCGGCTTCCGAGGCACGGCAACACCCCCGCAGAGCGGGCTTGGCTTCGGGGTGAAAGGCGACGGACCCTGCCGCGCGAGCCTGAGTGCATGACGCGCCTTGGCGGCATGGTGCTTTGAGTCGGGGGGGCGGTGCAACAACGCGACCGGACCTATCGGCACCACCGGGGGGGTCGTTCTACCGCCTCTTCTCCACGGCTTTGATCCGCTTCTCGTGGTCGGCCGCGCTGGCCTCCAGGGGCAGGACGGGGTGGTTCAGCTTCGTTTCTTCGCGTTCGGCATCCAGGCGGACTGCTTCTTGGCGTTGCTGCGTAGAGAAACCTTCGGCAGCGTCCTGATCTCATGGATAATAGCATCCATCATGGCGCCGGCCTCGCGCCGCGCCTCGTCGATCTTGGATTCTAGGGCACCGCGGGTCTTGTCGATCTTGGTATCCAGGGCCTCCAGGGCCTTGCGGGTAGCGGCATCGCGGGCTATGGCCCGTTGCTCGATGGCTTCGAGGTACGCGCGCAGTTCGGGGTCCAAGGCGGCACCTCCCGATGGGTCGTGGTTCGGCGGGCGGCCTTTGGCGTCCTGCCGGTCTCCTCGGTGGGCCGAAAGGAGGTCCTTTCGGCCCGGCCCTGGGAGCGCCGTCAGGCAAGGCTTTGGGGGGCGTCTGCGGGGACCCCCCTTTCGGCCCGCCCCTCGGCGAGCATGCGCCGCACCGTCGCGGGTCCGACCCCAAGCCGCCGTGCGGCCTCCCGGACGGACAGGGTGCCCGCGTCGATGGCGGCGGCCGCCTCGGGCCACGCCCGCCGGACCTCGGGCCGGTAACGGGCGCGTGGCCGCCCCACGTGCCGCCCTTGCCGCTTGGCCCGGTCCATCCCCGCCTTGACGCGCTCGGCGAGCATCGCGCGCTCCAGGCCGGCGTAGGCGACGGTGATGTAGTACAGCGCCTCGCCGAAGGGGCTGGTCGTGTCGAGCCACGGCTCCTGGTAGGATCGCAGGCCGACGCCCCAATGCCGCAGGTCCGCCAGGGTGTTTGCCGCCTCTCGGACCGAGCGAAACGCCCGGTCCATCTTCCAAACCACCAATAGGTCAAAGCGGCGCTTCGCCGCGTCTTCCAGCAGGCGCCGCCAGGCGGCCCGACCGCGCAGGTCGGCGGCACTCGCCTCATCGGCGTACTCAGCCACGTCCACCCAGCCCTGGGCGGTGCAGAAGTCACGCAGGGGCAGGCGCTGGGTGTCCAGGTCCTGCCCCTTGTCGTCGGTGCTCACCCGCAGATACAGCGCCACCCGCAACATCCTCGCCCCCCCAGGCATCATCCCCCTGCCGTGAACCTCCGGGCCCCGTGACCTAGTGGCCGAGTGGCCGTCATCGCCTACCGGCAGGGTCGGGGACCCACCGCCCCGCCTGTACCCGGTGCCGCCAGTGCCGCGCAAAACGGCGGCGGCGGCGGCCGTAGTACTCGACTTCCATCAGGTCCAGCATCGCTCCATTGCATAGCCGTAGACACACCGACTCAAACGGGTCCAGTCCACCGCATCCCGCCAGAGGCTGCTTGGCGTGTACTCGCTCCCCCAGGGTCCGGATACGCTCAACGACGGACCAGCCCACCTGGAGGGCGTCGGCCAACGGCTCCCGCGACTCCAGTAACTCACGGACCGCAAGCCAACCAGCGAACCGGGCTTGCATCTCCGTTTCGTTTTCGTGAATACTCGCGGCGGCCATCGTCGCGTTGCGAGCCCAGCGGGCACGCCTTACATCCGCCAGCGTCAACGCTTCCCGCACCGCGTCTTCCCACTCGCCTTGGTCCATTCGCTCCATCGGTCGCCAACCTCCCTTGGGAACGCAAAAAGCCCCCGGCGCATGGGCACGCCGGGGTCCAGAGTGCGTTCCGTGTCTTGTCGTCCCGTCAGGGACGCCCGCCAGCAAAATGGCGGGCTGCAACGGGGCCACGATAGCACGTTGCCGCGGCCCGGCGCAAGCGGGCGGCACGTTGCCGCCCGCTGGGGGGCAGGGGGGCTACCCCTGACCCCAGCGCCGCCGGCCGGAGGTGCTGCACGAGGTGGCACCCGGCAGGGCGTTGCGCGCCGCCTGGCGGATGGCCTCGGTCGCCGCGCCGCGGGTCAGGCTGCGCGGGTCGCTGGCGCGGTCCGCCTCGCGCTGGGCGTAGGCGTCGGGGGCGATGCCCTCCAGGCGGAAGCGGGTCAGCAGGCCGTAGCCGCGGCGGATGGCCTGCTCGCGGGGCAGGTAGCCGGGCAGCTCGGTGTAGCAGCCGGCGGCGTCGGCGCGAACGAAGACGGCGCGGTCGTGGCGAACGAAGTACTTGCAGGTGGTGTAGTTCCAAATGCGAGCGAGTTCGACGCGGCCGTCGGCGGCGGTGTCGAGGTTGAACGAGTAAGCGAAAACGCGAACGCTGTCCTGCGGGCGGGGCATAGCGATTCCTCCTCTGCCGGACGGCTAAGTGCCGCCGCGACAGAGACGCGCGACCCCGGCGACGGGCGAACATCCAGGGCGAAGTCGGGCGCCCGGACCCGCCCGGCCCTGGGGCAGCCCGTAGGGTGGCAGGGCCGGGAGCGGGTCCGAGGTGGCCGATGGCCAGGGATGGCCACCCTGGAAGGGAGCCCAAGGGCGCCGGGGTACAATGACAGGAGCGGGGCGAAAGAAACGCGGGGCGGGTTCCGGGAGGGGCAGTGCGCCCCTCCCGCGTTAGCTCGCGGCGGCAACCAGCCGCCAGTGTGCGGTCGCGGGGGCCTCCCGCGGCCGCCGGTCAGGTACCGGGTTCCGCATCGCCGCCGAGTGACAGGTGGGGGTCCCGCCGACGAAGTGCCCCCGCAGAATACGCACAATACGCAGAATAGGTCCCGACGTAGATCCTCTAGGGAGTTTCGCGGGCGGCACGCCAACGCAGAATCCCGCAGAATCCACGCAGAATACCCCTGGCCGCGCCGCCAACGTCGCCTTCAGGTGCGTGACCGCCGCGCGGGTCGCCTCCACCGTCCATGCCTGAGTCGTTGCCGCCACCACAAACACGGGCCACGTGGTGGGCGGGGCGGCATGGATCGCCGTCAACACCCTCAGCGAAAGGGAATCTTTAGGAGAAAGAACGCTACACGTGTCGCCTTCTTTTCCCGTTTCCTTCCATGTCGCAGCCGGTCCCGCCCACATTCCTACCGCTCCAGGTCCCCGCGCTCCAAGGACCGCTCCAGGGCCTTCCTCGCCCGCTCGGCCTTTTCGGGCGCCCGCGCCCGCACGCGCTCCGCGATGCCGCCATCCAGGTCCATCCGAATAGGCAGTGGATGCACCACGGCCCCGGTGTGCCCAGGCAATGCGTACCGGATCACCGGACTCGCGTGATGGTCTGCCGCCCCCCGCCGACCGCTCCGTCCGCCTCCCGCCATCTGCTCTACACCTCCAAGTCGTGTCTGTGAGTAGAGTGCGTCACGCGGTGAACCCCAGCCGAATAACCGCCCGCGAAAGGGAATCTCTAGGAGAAAGAAGGCCCGACATCGGGCCTTCTTTTGCCGTTTCCTTCCACGCCTTGACGGCGGTGGCTACAAACTACCGCACGACCACTGCCACCGCCCCGATGAGTGCCAACACCACCGCGCCAGCTTCGGCCCAATGGCCGGCCTCGCTTCGCTCGCTGATGCCGTGCCAGTGCGGCACATGGACCATGCGGCGGGAGAACGGCCACCAAAGCATTTGCGGGGACACGTTCACCAGGTCGGCCACCAGGTGGCTGAGGTATCCGACCAGGACCGCCGCACCCACAACCGCCCCCGCTTCCCAGGGACCCGGCAGGTGCAGCCCGCCCCGCGCCAGGGCAGCGACCAGGGCCGAGGTGTGCCGCGCCCAATCCAGCGCCCCCACGGTGGTACCCATGGCCCCCATCGTGGCGATGCCCACGGCTCCCACGCTGTGCGTCTCGCCCCGGTGCCAGACGGTGTGCCCGCCAACCCACCGCCGGCCGTTGGCGACGAAGCCGGTGCGGTGGTTTTCCACGGCGGCCGCGGGCCAGGGGACGTAGCGCCCCAGGGTGCTGTGTGGATGGTCAATGTCCGGAAGCAAACCTCCGACCGCACCGAAGAGGACCGAGGGCAGCAACGGTTGGTAGGTCAGTGTCGCCAGGACCGCCCCCGCCGCACCACTGATGATCGCGTGCGCGTTGCCCCGCATACCCGCATTCCTCCTTGCCGTCAGGGAGGAGGGTAGATCTGGGGTGGAACCTACTCGGATGGGTGCCTGCTCTGTGGCGAGGGGGAAGGGGGCGACTCGGAGGGCTTGGGGCGCAAGGAATGGCGGACACGCTCCTTGTAGGGCCGCTAGAACGCCCGTGGCTGCACGAAAGGCCCACAGAGGCAAATGCCCCTGCGGGCGCAAACCGCGGGCGTCCCAGCCCGCTCACGTCGCCGCTTTTTGCTTCGGCCGTGCGGCGGCGGGCCGCTTCTCGAAAATGAAGGACACCCGCCCGCTCTCCCGGTCCAGGCGCAGCCGTGCATCGAAGGGCTTGCCAGCCTTGCTTCGGAATCCCTTGACCTCGCGCTTGGTCTCCCCGCGCTCCAGCAGTTCCCGCGCCTGCGCCGCGGTCAGGTCCTTGCCGGCAACCGTCTTCCAAAGGACCCACCGGCACCCGCCGTCCTGCGCGCGCCACCGGGCGCATCCAAAGCCCTTCTTGCCCTCCACGATGGCGCCGCCGCAGGCCGGGCACTTGCCGAGGGTGTCCTTGGCGGCCGGGGCCGCCCGCTGCTGCCCGGCCAC
>DAHWHT010000382.1 GCA_027335515.1 Clostridia bacterium | reverse complement strand
CATCCGACAGTTGCGGGCCGAGCTCGGCCGCGACGACACCGTGTTCGTGCATGTGACGCTGGTGCCATACCTTGACAAGGGCGGGGAGCAGAAGACCAAGCCCACGCAGCACAGCGTCAAGGAACTGCGGAGCATCGGTATCCAGCCGGATGTGATTGTGGCCCGTTCCGAACGGCCGCTGTCGCGCGAGATGCGGGAGAAGATCGCCCTGTTTTGCGATGTTGCTCCAGGCGCGGTGATCGAGAACGTGGACGTGGAAACCATCTACGAGGTCCCCCTGTTGCTCGAGGCGGAGGGGATGGGCGACCTGCTGGTCCGGCGCCTCGGTCTGCGGGAACGGCCGCCGGAGTTGGATGACTGGCAGCGGATTGTGGAGCGGATCACCGATCCCTCCAAGAGCGTTGCGATCGGCTTGGTGGGGAAGTATGTCGGGCTGCACGATGCCTACCTCAGCGTCGCGGAGTCGCTTTGCCACGCCGGGGCCGCAAACGATGCGCGCGTGGAGATCCGGTGGATCAATGCCGAAGGCCTTTGTGCCGGGGATCTCGACGAGAGCCTCGCCCATTGCGACGGTATCCTGGTTCCAGGCGGCTTCGGCCCCCGGGGTGTGGAGGGCAAGATCGCCGCGATTCGGTACGCGCGCGAACAGGCGGTGCCGTTTTTCGGGCTCTGTCTTGGCCTCCAACTTGCCGTGGTCGAGTTCGCGCGCGATGTCTGCGGACTTGAGGGTGCGCACAGCACCGAGTTTGAGCCGGACACCCCGCATCCGGTCATCGATCTGCTTCCGGAACAGAAAGCCGTTCGGCACCTGGGGGGGACGATGCGGTTGGGTAACTACCCGTGCCGCATGGCCAAGGGTTCCTCCGTCGCCCGCGCCTATGCCGCGCTTGAAGTCAGCGAACGCCACCGCCACCGCCTGGAGCTCAGTGCGTCGTACCTTCCGGTCCTGCGCGAGCACGGTCTGTGGACCAGCGGCGTCTGGCCCGAGGGCGGTCTGGTGGAGTGCATCGAACTGCCAAACCACCCATGGTTTGTGGCGACGCAATACCATCCGGAGTTTCGTTCGCGGCCGAATCGACCCCACCCGCTCTTTGTCGCTTTTGTCGCGGCGGCGCTCGGCTATCGGGCGCAGCGGCTGCGGCAGCTACGGGCCTGAAGCATGTGGCAGCGGCCCCGGCAACCAAGCCTTGTCGTCTGGACGTAACCCGGCCTAGAGTGGGCGCGGGGGGGATGCGGGCTGTCCGCGGAGGACGGGTGGGCAAAGATCGGCCCCGTGTGGGCGGAGGTCGACCTCGACGCGCTGTCGGCCAACGTCAGGGCGGTGCGGTCCCTGCTGGCCCGTGACTGCCGTCTGCTGGCGGTGGTGAAGGCGGACGCCTACGGCCATGGCGCCTCGGAGGTCGGCCGCGCGGCGCTGGCAGCCGGTGCGTCTGGGCTCGGGGTCAGCACGGTCGCGGAAGGTCTGCGATTGCGCGCGGACGGGCAGGACGCTTCGGTGCTTGTCTTCACCCCGCCGCGCGAGGTTGACCTGTTGCCGGCATTGCGCGCAGGCCTGACCCTCACGGTGGGGGATGTCGAGGGTGCAAGGCGGCTGGCGGCCGCCGCGGCTCGGCTTGGCGTACGTGCGCGGGCGCACCTGAAATGCGATTCCGGCATGGGCAGGTATGGGATCGCGGCGAGCGACTTCGCGGCCGCAGCACCCGCCCTGGCGCAGTTGGGCGACCCCATCGAATGGGAGGGTGTCTACACCCACTTCGCCCAGGGCTGGCTGGCCGATCCGACCCGGCGCCAATTGGCGCGGTTTCTCGCCGCGGTCGACGCGGCGGCCGCCGGGGGATTGGTCTTTGCGCTTCGTCATGCCGCGGCCAGTGCGGCCCTGGTTTCCGTGCCCGAGGCGCGGCTGGACATGGTGCGGGTGGGCTCCGCGCTCTATGGGGACCGCCCGCCGGGTGCGCCGCAGAACCTGGTGCTGCGCCATGCCTTTTATCTGCGCGCCGAACCTGCGCAGCTTCGCACCCTGCCAGCCGGGTCAACGGTGGGATACGGCGCGCAATGGCGGGCGCGTCACGCCACACGCGTCGCGGTCCTCCCGGTCGGGTATGCGGATGGATTGGAGATGGTGCCCGCCGGCCCGTATCGCCGCCCGCGCACCCTGCTGGCGGCGTTGGCGCGCGCCTTGCTTGGCCGGTTTGGCTGGCGCGCCGGGGCGGCCGGCCCGGTGGAGATGGGCGGGCAGGCGGTTCCGATTCTGGGCCGCGTGGGGATGCAGCAGACCATGGTCGATTGCAGCAAGGTCGAGCATGCGGGCGTTGCCACACTGCGTGTCCGCCCGGCGGCGGTGGGGAGGCACGTGGCCCGCGTCTTTCTGCGCGACGGTGTCGCCATGTATGCGCGGATCGTGGAGGATGCCGCGGCCCTCGCGGCATCGCCGACTGCCGCGGACCGGATGAACGCCGGTGCCGCGTCGCGCGGCGCGCTGGGCGCGGATCGCGAAGCGTGACGCTTGCCGTCGTACGGTCGTCCGACTGCCTGCTAGGGATGCGTTCCGGCGGCACGAAAACGGTTGCGCAGCGGCGCGTGAGGGCGGACCTGTGCGGTCACGGGCGCCCAAGATGGGTGGGCCTGACGTATGGATCTGCAACCGCACAAGCCGACGGTTTTGGTGGTGGAAGACCGAGCCAACATCCGCTATCTGATCGAGGTGGCGCTTGCGCAGTATCAGATTGCGACCGTCTCCGTCGGCACCGCCGAGGACGCGATGGCGGCCTGCCGGGCGCGTCTGCCCGACCTTGTGCTGGCCGACCTGCTGCTGCCCGGATGCCCCGGGGATGCGTTTGTCCGCGCCCTGCGCACCCTATCGGGGGCGGAGGGTATTCCGGTGATCATGCTGTCAGGAATGGATGGCGGCCTCGCGGCCAGCGCGGCCGCGGGCGCCCAGGATTTTCTGGCCAAGCCGTTCGACGTGTATGCGCTCGTGGAGATGGTGGAACGTCATTTGCGCGGGGGCGGCGCCTGCCCCCGGGATGCGGCCGAATAGGGATGTCCCGCTCAGGGGCCTCACGTGGGGGCAACGGCGTTCCGCAGGAGGGGCTCAAGGGCAAGGGCGACCCCGTCCTCGTCGTTGCCCTTGGTGACGACGGCTGCGGTCGCGCGTACGGCGGCGGGCGCATGGGCCATGGCAATTCCGGTGCCCGCCCAGCGCAGCATCTCTAGGTCGTTGGCCCCGTCGCCGACGGCCACCACGTCGGCCGCCCGGAGGCCGAGCGCGTCGCACAGGCGGCGCAGCGCTGCGCCTTTGCTGGCGTTCGCGGGAACCGCTTCGAAAAACAGGGGGTGGGTCCGCACCCAGCGGCTGCCCGGCAGTTCGGGGGGGCTCTGGGGATCCGCCGCGGCGATCAGGATGATCTTCCACGGATGCGGCTCGGCCGCGACGGCGTCGGCGACGATGGTCGGGCGAGGTTCACCGACCGCCGCGAGGCAGGCGGCGACTTCGTCCACCCCCCAATCCGGTTCGCAGAACACGCCGGCCGGGCCGCTGACCGCCCTGGCCACACGCAGCGAGGCGGCAAACGCGAGCCCTTGGCGCATGGCCTCGTCCGGCAGCTCATGCAAGAGGTCGGTCCGGCCGCCGGACCAAGTGCCCGCGCCGTTGGCGACGATGTGCGGGCCGCTCAATCCCAGGTGTGCGGTCAGTTCGCGGATGGCCCACGGCGGCTTGCCGGTGGCGAGGATCACGTGCCAGCCCGTGGTTTGCGCGGTGCGCACGGCCGCCTCGTTGCGGGGTGACAGGGTATTGTCGCTGCGCAGTAGGGTACCATCCACATCCAGGGCCAACAAACCGGTGGAACGGATCACGCCGACCACTCCCCAACGGCAACGCGCCACCGCAAGTATGCTCGGGCGGGTGGGGGGTGGCAACGCCGACGGCGCGCCGCGCGCAGGACCGGGCGATCCCGGGTGGAAAAGGGGGCGGGCCGTCCAAGGGCGGAGACGAGGGCGAAACACCCGGCGGGCGGAGCGCCGGACCGCCCGGAGGGGAAGGGTGCGTGTGCGATGGGGGGGTTCCTGTCCGGGAAGCGGGCCTTGATCGTGGGGGTGCTTGACCGGCACAGCCTGTGTTGGGGGATTGCCGAGTCCATGGCGCGCGAGGGGGCATCCCTCTGCCTGACGTATCTCAATGAGCGGATGCGGCCCAAGGTCCAGGACTTGGCGGCCACGTTGCCGGATGCCTGGACGGCGCCGCTGGATCTGCAGCAGGACGAGCAGATTGAAGCGGTCGCCTCCCTTGTCAAGGAGCGGTGGGGGGGGCTCGACGCGCTCGTCGAAGGGGCGGCCTTTGCGCGTGCGGCCCACTTGTCGGGGGAGTTTCTGCAGGTGGATCGCGAAGGGTTCCACACGGCGATGGATGTCAGCGTCTACGGGCTGATCGCGATGAGCCGAGCTTGCCGGCCGTTGCTGTGCGAGGCCGGTGGCGGCGCGGTGTTGACCCTCACCTATCTGGGGGCGCAGCGCGTGATTCCTAACTACAACATCATGGGGGTTGCCAAGGCTGCACTGGAGGCCAGCGTGCGCTATCTCGCCAGCGACCTCGGGCCCGACAACATCCGGGTGAATGCCATTTCCTCCGGGCCGGTGCGCACGGTTGCGGCAAGCGGCGTCAAGGGCGTCGGCGGCATGATCGGTGAATTGGCGGAAAGGGCTCCGTTGCGCCGCAAGACGGAAAAGGAGCACGTGGGGGACGCGGCCGCCTTCCTATTGTCCGACCTGGGCCGCGGCATCACCGGGGAGACGCTCTTTGTCGACAACGGCGTGCACATCCTGGGTCTCTGAGAACCGCCGACCCTCGTCCGCGTCTGTCACCCGTTCCGCCCGCATAGAACGCGGCGGGGCGGGTGACATGTGGAGGGTTTGTCCGCGCTGCTCGCGTTGCGCGTGGCTCTGGTCGGAGTGGAGCGTCTGCTCTTGCGCCGGTTGGGCGACGCGGCCGGCCCTGCGGCGTGTTCGGCGGTGTTCTTTGGTATTGGCGCGTTGGTCCTGCTGCCGTTTGCGCTGCGGACCACACCGCTGGCATCCGCCACGGCGCGGGTCGCGGTTGCCAGCGGGTTGGTGTTCGCGGTGGCGTATTGGCTTTACGTGGCGGCGCTCGCCCATGGTGAGTTGAGCCGCACCGCCCCGTTGGGCAGCTTGAGCAGCGTCTTTGTGGTGGTCTTTGCCTGGTGGATCCACGGGGAGGCACTGTCCGTTCCCAAGGTGGTCGGCGTCATCCTGATTGCGGTCGGATCCGCCGCCTTGCAAGCCGAATCGCGTACGGGCGGCCGTCGCGTGGCTCGATGGGCCGCCCTGGCCATGGTCGGTTACGCGCTGCTGACGGCGCTGACCCGGATGTTGGACAAGACCGGCGCCGGGGGGGGTGCTTCCGATCCGGCCCGCTACGCGTTCGTCGTGTTCACGACCGTCGCGGTTTGCCAACTGGGCCTGCTCGCGGCGACCGGGCGTCTTTCCCAGGTGGTCTGGCTGCTCCGAACGCATCCCGCGGCGTCGCTGGGTGCGGGGCTGTGCAACGGACTCTCTTTTCTATCGCTCGCGGTGTTGCTCACGCGACTGCCGGTTTCGGTGGCCGAACCGGTAACGGCCCTGTCGCTGTTGGTGACCGCGGTTTTGGCCGCGGTCGTCTATCGAGAACCCCTGGCGGCGCGTTGGCTCCCAACCCTGGTGGTGGTGGTCGGCAGCTTCTTGGTCATGGTCCGTGGGTGACCGCGGGTGGGCGACCGGGCACCGGGAGGGACGGGAAGGCGGCGGCACGGTTACGGGTGCGGACGGGCGGGGACGCGGTGTTCTTCCACCCGCAGGACCCGGTTGATATCGTCCACAAATACGACCCTCTGGACCAGCGCCGCCAGTTCATCGGCTGCGCAGAGGATGTGGGATACGACGATGATCCGGTCGCCGGGGTGGAAATGGCGCGCAGGCGGGCCGTTTAGACAAACCGTTCCGGAGTGGACGGGCCCCGGGATGACGTAGGTCCGCCAGAGGGTGCCGTTGGCAAGGCTCGTGACCTGTACGATCTCCAGCGGGAGGATGCCCGCCGCTGCCAGCACCGCCTCGTCAATGGTGATGCTGCCATCGTAATCCAGTGCCGCTTCGGTGACGGTCAGGCGGTGCAATTTGGCTCGACACATTTCGTACCACACCTTGGGCGCACCCCCAGCGGCCCCGTCGGCCGGGTTCGCTGCCAGCGTATGCGGCGGTGCGGAGCGATCTGCGCGCGAGAGCGTGAACGGTGTCGACGACATTCGGCGGCGGATGACCGCACTCAGGGCAGGAATGCCCTTTAGGAGCAGGAACCTGCGCCCCAGGGCCCAGTTGGGGACGGGGGGGCAGGCGTGCTATGGGCGAAGCGGGCATGCTCCCAGGGGATCCGGTGCCACCCCCAGGGTGGGCGTCAGGGATGATGGGCGTGGCGGGATCGCGATCCATCCCCCGCCACCCGCACGACGGCACCGTGACTTCGTGCCATCGCCAACGCGCCCTGGAGGACCTTGCGGAAGGATTGGCCCACGACCTGAAGAACCAGCTTACGGTCGTGGGTGCTGCCGTGCAGTTGGCGCGTGGGCGGGACGCGCGGGGTGCCGACGACTTTTTGGACCGCGCCTGGCGTGCCGCGATGCGGGCTGCGGGTCTGGTCGACGAAGTGCTCGCATACAGTCGCGCGGTGGGCATGGCCGACGGGCCGCAGTGCAGCGACCTCGCCGTTGCGTTGGAGACGGCGGTTGCGGGAACCTGGAGCTATGCGGCCCGTTGTGGCGTGGCGCTTGAGATGCGCTTTGCGGTCCAGCAATTACCGGCGGTCAACTGTTCTCCCACCGGCCTGCGGTTATTGTTGGTGCATTTGCTGCGCCGCAGCACGGATGCCTGTTGTCCAGGGGTGCATCTGGTGGTGGAAGCCGGCCAGTGCGGATCGATGGCGACCGTTGCCGTGCAGAGGGTCCTTCCCCCATCCGATCTTGGTGCCGACGCCAGGCAGACGGGTGCGGAGTCCCCCCACCGCGGCTGGGTGTGCGATTTGGACGAGGTGTGCGCATTGGCGGAAGAGGTCGGCGCGTTTTGTACGGCGCGCTCTTCGGGTCCCGTGGTGTGGATGCGGGTCGCGGAATCCGGTGTGTGGGATGGCGGCACCGGGTCGGGTTGACGACCCGCCCAGGTGGGGGTGGCGGATACGGACGGACCGCGCCTGAGTGCGTGGTATGAGCGCATCAGGCCACGTCGGCGGTGGACGGCCGTCCTCGTGGGCGCCGTGGTGCTGGCTGCGCCCGCGGTCGGACAGGCTGCCAGCGGGATTCCCGCTGCCCCGGTGCTGCACGCCCGCGCCGCCGCCGTGGTGGACGCTCGCACCGGGGCGGTCCTGTGGTCGCTGCATGGGCGTCGCCGGATGCCCATGGCAAGTACCACGAAGATGATGACCGCCTTG
>DAHWHT010000379.1 GCA_027335515.1 Clostridia bacterium | reverse complement strand
CTGGCCGGGTTTGATCGCCTGAACTTCAAGCCGCTGCATTACGCCGCGGTCATCCAGACCGCCGTGCCGGCGAACTGGTGAAGGGGCGGCGGGGCGGGGGCCGTCGCCCCTGCCCCGCCCCAGGGGCTAACCGAGCGGCGGCGCCAGCGGTTCGACCTGTGCGGATTGCATGGAGCGCACGGCCGCCTCGGCCATCGCCACGGCGGCGCGGCCGTCCTCGCCGCGCAGTTCCGGTGTCACCCCGTCCAGCGCCGCGGACACCAGGAAGCTGAGCTCGCGGACGTGGGCGTCGGGTACGTCGAGCGCGTCCCCGCTGCGTTCGCCGCTCGTGCCGTCGAAGCGTTTCCAGTCGATGCGCCGCGGTCCGCCGTTGCTGAAGCGCAGGGTGCCCTCCGTCCCCTGCAGCGTCCCGGTGTATTCGGGGAGGGCGGCCCCGATGCTGCCGTGCAGCGTCCCGATGGCGCCGCCGGCAAACCGCACCGAGACCAGGACCGTGTCTTCAAAATCCACCCCGGCCACGACGGCGTTCGACCCCAGCGCGAAGACCGCCTCCGGTTCGCCCAGGACGGCGCGCATGAAATCCAACTCGTGCACGTTGACCTCAAAGAGCGGGCCGCCGGACGTATGTCGCTTCTGCCGCCACGGCTGGCGCTCGCCCCAGCCGCCCGCCCGGGTGACCCGCATGGCAAAGGGCCTGCCGATCACCCCTTCGGCGACGAGGGTGCGGATGTGGTCGAACACCGGCAGGAAACGCAGCACGTGCCCCACCACCAGATGAACCCCGGCCGCACGGGTGGCGGCCAGCATGCGATCGGCGTCCGCGGTGTTGAGGGCCAGCGGCTTTTCGCAAAAAATGTGCTTGCCGGCGGCCGCGGCCGCCACCACCAGATCGGCATGCGTGAAGTTTGGCGTGGCGATGATCACGGCCCCAAGGCGACGATCCGCGAGCAGAGCCGCGGCGTCCGTTGTCCAGGGCACACCCATCTGCTCTCCAAAGGTGCGCGCCGCGTCGGCGTCCAGGTCGCAGACCTGGGCCAGACGGGCCCGCGGCACCTTCCCAAGCGCCCGACCGAGGGTCCGCGCCATGCCGCCGCAACTCAGAAGTCCCACCTGGAGCTCCTCTGCCAAACCGACCGCCTCCCTGACCGGATCTGACCCGCCCGGGGGTTCCGGCCGCGGGGCCGGCCTCCTGCGGATGGACACGCAACAAAAGGGGCGGAGGGTGCCATCGCTGGCCGGCCCTCCGCCCGCCGGGTGGGATCAGGCCATCGTGGCCCATTGTTTGGGCACGGGCCCGGCCGCGGGCGGCACCCCGGTCGATCCGAGCTGCACCAGCTTGTCGGGCTTGAAACTCAAATGGTCCATCGTGGCGCGGATATAACCCTTGTTCTTGAATCCGGCGTTGTGCGCCAAGCATATAATGCCGATCCAGCAACCGCCCATTTCGACGACGCCGGGCTTGCCGGTCTGTGTCCAGTGCGTGCCGTCCACGGACGCGAACGGTGTCCAGGTGGTGCCCTTGCGCTGCAGCTTCAGCCACAGCGGCTTCAGCAGGTAGTTCTTGTGCTTCTGGGTATTGGGCTTCATCAGCGGCGGCGCAGCCTTCCCCTTGGTCGACGCGCCGGGTGCCAGGCCGACCGCGCCCGCCGGCGTAAGGCCCGGCACCAGCCGATACTGCACCTCAATGTCATGGGCGCCCGTGACGTGCGTGCTGACCATGGGCGCGTCGCTCGAAAGGTCGCCGCGTGCCATGATGCCGATCTTGCTCCACTGGCTGAGGTGCGGACAGGTCAGGTTGGTCACCGAGACGACCCGGCACGACCATTCACCTTCGCTTGCGGTGAAGGGCGCGGCGGCAAAGGTGCAGTTGTCCGAGGCGAGGTAGACGTCCCAGCCGTCGCCCAGCATGGTGTATGTGCCGGTCGTGTGGTCGACCAGGATGTAGGGGGTGGTCGTGGAGGGCACGCCGGCCCCGTGCAGCCGCGGCGCCGGATACTTGGCCGTGGGCGACGGTGTGACGGCGCGGATGGCGGCGAGGTTGGCCGCCTGGGCGGCCTGCGTCTGCTTGCCGGTGGCCTCGACGGCGTCGATTTGACCCGTGAGGTTTTTGAAGCCCGTGCGAATGCTGACTTTGTGGTTGTAGATCGCGCTGGTGACCGGGGCGATCAGGGCGTCGGCCTGGACGGGTTGGTAGGCGTAGAATTGCTGCGGGTAGGCGTAGCCGCCGACGGCAGCGTCGCGGTACCACTTGATCTGCTTGTTTTTCAGAATGGGCGCGGTCTGGACCCAGAGGGTCTCCCAGCGATCCCAGAGGCTGAGCTTGCAGGGCTCAAGCAGCGTGGCCCGCATGACGAACTCTTGCCAGTAGTCCTCATACGTCAGCCACTTCATAACTTCCCATGCGTAATCCAGGTGCTTGCTGTTGGCGTTGATCCCCCAGAAGTCGTTGTTACCGAAGGTGGCGCGGCCCTGGGGGAAGTGGGGCATGGGGATGTAGTCCCATTTGAAGTTGCTGCCGTAGTTGACGACGTCGTGCGGCACATCCCAGCCGCCGCGGCAGGAAAACACGGCGGTTCCGTTGCGCAGCGAACCGGTGAACGGACCGAGGACCTTGTCCCACAGCAGGGGATAGACCCATTCGGCTGCCGCGATGGAACCGGGGCTGTCGAAGGTGGCCTTGGTCCGGCTGGCGTCCATGGTGTTGCCGCCAAAGCCGTGCAGCAGGTAGTTCTGAGCATACCAGCCGGTGCTGCTCCACCAAAACCAGGAGCCGTAGCGGTGCGCTGCGGCCTTGCCGCTGTTGACGGTGCCGGCGCAGCGCTGCCAGAGGGCGGCGGCCTCCTTGTATGTCCAGGCGGGATCGGGGGAGGTGATGCCGAGGCTGTCCAGGATGTCCTGGCGGTAGGCCAGGACCACCGGACCGTCATAGATCGGCAGCGCGTATTGCCCGGCCGGGGTGCTCAGGGCCTCGACGTGTCCGCGCGACCAAGTGCCCAGAGAGATGTTGTCCTTGTGGAGGTAGGGCAGGAGGTTCAGGAAGGCGTTGGCCCCCAGGTACTGCACGAACGCGCCGCAGCAATCCCCCACCACGTCCGGCCCGGCGCCGCCAAGGATCGCCGTCAGCACGGTGGCGGTGCCGACCCCGCCGCCCTGCGGGCCCGGAAGGGCCTTGAGCCGCAGTCCCTTGCGTGTGGAGTCGAAGTGCGCGGTGGCCTGCTTGAGCAGCGATACGCCGGATTGGTTCCAGTAGATCCACCAGGGCATGAAGGTCAATTCGGTCACCGGCTGGGCCACCGCGAGGCGGGGCGGAGCGCCGGATCGGGCGCAACCGGCGAAGATGCCGCCGGCGGCCAGGGCCCCGCCGGCCAAGGTGGCGCGGCCGACGATCGAGCGGCGCGTCCAGCGACTGCGATCTCGGGCGTTGCCAGGCAACACGGCTTTCCTCCCCACTTGGAGCAAAAAGGGCGTCCACGGCATCCGAGAGGCGTGTCGCGGTCGAGGTTCGCCCGTTCAGTGCCGTTTCCTGCCATGATGGGCCTCGATCGTCCGCGGCAGGGAGGGGGGGGCGGCGGAACGAACCCCGCGCCCCCGGGGGGGACCGCAATGCCGGGGACCGCGGACGATCGGAGCGGACCGTCCTGGGCGGAACTCCTGGACGTGCTGCGCGGGGCGGCGTCGGCGGGCGCCGGGGGCGCGGCCGGCCTCGGGTTTGCGCATGTGGACACGGCGCGCGAGGCCCGCACCGGGGTTGCGGAGGCGGTGCTGGCCGAAGGCAAGCGGCCGCACGAGGTGGTCGCGATTGCGCGGGCGCTCCACGCGGCCCACGGCCGCGTGCTGGTGACGCGGGTGGAGCCCGCGGCACTGCGCGCCCTGCGTGCCTGGCGGGCCGACCTGCGCGGCAACGCCCTCGGACGGACGGTGGTGGTGGACGACCGGCCGCCCGTGGCCGGGGTGGGTCGGGTGCTGGTGGTGACGGCCGGTACGGCGGATCTGCCGGTGGCCGAGGAGGCGGCGGAAACGGCCGCCTTCTGCGGCAGCGCGGTGGCGAGGCTGACGGATGTCGGCGTGGCCGGGTTGCACCGCATCGTCGCGGCGCTGCCGGCGCTGCGCCAGGCCGAGGTGGTGGTGGTCGTCGCCGGAATGGAGGGGGCTCTGCCCGGAGTGGTCGCCGGATTGACGGACCGACCGGTGATCGCGGTGCCGAGTCCGGTCGGCTACGGGGTCGCGGCGGGGGGGTACGCGGCCCTGATGACGATGCTGGCGAACTG
>DAHWHT010000374.1 GCA_027335515.1 Clostridia bacterium | reverse complement strand
TGCAATCCGGCGAGCGCCTCCAGAATGGCGCGCCGCTGCGAGGCCCCGGCGCGCGCCGGCACCCGCAGCACCCCCGCTTCCTCCACCTCGCGGCCCAGACCCTCGGGAACCAACCGCTCGATGTGGCCGAATGCGAGCATGCCCAGGGCGTGCCGCGGATCCGGTTCCCACCACACCAGACTGGCGGCAACCGTGATCACCCGCTCCATGAGTTCGAAACGACGCCCGGCATCCCACTCCTTGCGGTTCAGGTCCAGGAAGTAGTAGGTGACGCGCTCGCGCACCAGGGGCTGCTCCTTGACCATGAGCTCGCCCTTATGCGCGGTCGCCTTCCAGGCAATCAGCCGGATGGGGTCCCCCGAAAAGTATTGGCGCACGCCGATGGGCAGGGTGTCCTGGAAGGGTGAAAGCGGATCCCGCCTCGGCCCCACCGGCAACCGGTTGGGCAGGCGGAGCGGCTGCACCGGCATCACACGCGGAAACACGGTCAGCCACTGCGGTTCGTCCACCGTACCCGTCGACTCGCGCAGGCCAAACCAGTCGCCGATGGACACGCTCACATGCCCCAGGCGGTACAGCCCGCGCTCCAACGCCTGCACCTCGTACCGATGCACGCGCTCCGTGCCCGGAGGCAGGGTGGCCACGTGGCTGAAAACCGGCCCGTGGTACAGTTTGGCCGGGACGTGGTCCTCCAGCCAGACCCACGGCAACGGCAGGGGCGAGCGGTTGGCGACCTGCAACCGGATGCCGAACCGTTCACCGGGGAAGACATGGTCGCGCTCGACGCGATGCACGATCCTCAGGCGGGCCAGGGTGACGCGCACGACCAGATAGGCGGCCCCAGCGATAATCAAGGCGAGATAGAGCCAAAAGGCCACCGAACGCGACCGCACAAGAACGGCCGCCACCAGGAAGATGACCGTTGCCGTTGTCCACTTCACCGTGTGCCACCGCCCAAATGGCCTGTTCCGCACGGTGTTGGCCAATCCCTCCCGGCATCCCGAACGTTCGGGAGGGAATGTGTTGAAACGCCATGCCCCGCCCGACCGCCCCACACATGGAAATGCGGGTTGCGGGTAGCCCGAACCTGCCCACGGTTTCGGCCCGGGGCCTGCGGCGCAAAATCAGGCGCCGCCAGCGGTCGCAAAGTGCCAGTGACCGCGGTGACCGCCACCGGCGCGGCGATCGAGTTCGATCATCAACGGCACCATGCCGTCGAGAGCCAGGGCCGCATCCAATCCGCCGCAATCCAGCGGCGCAAAGCCTGCGGCGACCGCAAGGGCCACGGCGACCGCCCGCGCACCTTCGTCGTCGGCGGCGATCAGGCACTGACGAAGCACGCCATCCTGGGGGCCGATGGTGCTCCAGAAGTTCGTCTTGACGGCGACCGTCCAGCGCGCCGGTCGGCCGAGGGCCGCCTGGTGGACGGCGATACCCGACACCCCAGGCGGCGCCTGGCCGAACGGGTTGGTGATATCGATGAGAATCCGGTCCGCAAGTACCTCCGCCTCCGCACGCACCAGATCGGCGGTGGCCGACCACGGGGTGGCAAACACCACCACGGGGGCGCGGACGGCCTCCGCGTACCCGGCGGGCCGCACCCCCGTCCCCACGGGCAGCCGCTCGGCCAGCGCCTCCGGGTTGCGGCTGCCCAGCACCACGTCCCAACCCTCCGCCGCCCAGGCGACGGCCAAACCGATCCCCATGCGGCCCGCGCCGGCAATGCCCACCTTCCGATTGCCATCCACCATGTCAACGCGGCACCCAGCCCCCGCCCCACAACCGCGGGGGGAACGCCGCTCCCTCCCTCCCTCTGTCTCGGCCTATCCTCTGTCTCGGCCTATCCTCGCCCAGCAGGGCCAGAACGTCCCCGCGGGCCCAGCGCCGACGCCCAGCCCCACAACGGGCCATGGGGCGAATTCTCGCCTTCTTGTTCCACCGCCGCAACGTCCCCACCTGGATCCCCGGTACCCGGGACCGGCGAGGGGCGGACAACCTCTGGTACCACGCTGCACCTGCTCCCACCTACCGTTGCACGATCCGCAGTCACATCTTGCATCCACCCGTTACCGGGCAGAGGTGCCGGTGGGACCCGAGGCGCATTGCCCCGGGCCGGCTTCCCGATGGCCGACGGCGGGCGGTTCCAGCGACCGCGACCGAGGACGCACGCCGCGGCGGCGGTCAACCGCCGTCGTGCCCCTCGGGGGCGGGGCCGATCGCCGGGCGTGCGACCGCACCCTCCGGGGTGACCTGCAACCGCTCGCTGGCCGCCAACGCCTCCTGCACCAAGGCGACCACATCCAGCGCGGCCTCGGCGAACCGCACGTCCACCCGGGTCGGGCGGGTGCGCGGGTGCCGAGGGGCAAACAGGCTGCAGCAATCGTCAAACGGGCGGATCGAGACGGGATAGGTCTCCAGCCGCCGGGCCACGGCGACAATTTCCATTTTGTCCATCGCCACCAACGGGCGCAGCAACGGCAGCTCGGCCACTTCACCGGTCGCGGCCAGGCTCTCGAGCGTCTGGCTCGCCACCTGACCCAGGCTGTCTCCGGTGACAAGGGCACCGGCCCGCTCGCGCCGCGCCACCGCGCCAGCGATGCGCAGCATGAACCGCCGCGCCACCAGCGTCCTAAGGGGCTCGGGCACCCCCGCCTGCACGGCCAACTGCACCGGGGTGAATCCCACCACCCAAAGCCGGACCGGACCGGCGTAGCGGGCCAAGAGGCGGCAAAGATCGATGACCTTCTGGCGCACGCCCTCTCCGGTGTACGGCGGGGTGTGGCAGTACACGGCAGCGAGGCTCAGCCCCCGCTTGGCGGCGAGATACGCGGCCACCGGACTGTCGATCCCCCCGGACATCAACGCCACGGCCCTGCCGGCCGTCCCGGTCGGCAGGCCGCCCGGCCCAGGCGCCCCCCCGCCCCACAGGTAAACGGCGTCCGCACGCACATCGACACCGATCTCCACATCCGGGCCGTGAACATCGACCCGCAGGCCGGTGGCCGAAAGCACCTCCGCACCGAGTTGCCGGTTCAGCGCCGGCGAGTCCAGGGGAAACGATTTGTCGGCGCGACGCGCGGCGATCTTGAAGGTTCGGGCCCCGCCGCGCGCCGCCTCCTGGGCCAGATGGATCACACCCTCCACCACCCGCGCCAGTTCCAGGGGGCGCGCCAACCGCCAGGCGGGCTGCACCGCCGTCAGCCCAAAGACGTGCTGCAGGGCGCGCACGCCATCCTCGACGGCGCGGTCGGCGGTCAGGCGCGCCAGCAGCCGGCTGCCACGGAGTTCGACCCGGCTGCCGGCCGGCAAACGCAGCCGGGCGGCGCGCAGCAACGCCCGCTCGAAGTCCGGGCGGTTGCCACCCTTTAGGGCAATCTCCGCATAGCGGCCAATCAGGATTTGCTCGCCGTTCAACGCCCGCCCCCCACCCCGGCCCCGTGGCGAACCGGCCCCCGCATCAGACGCGCCACCGCTTTCGGTACCCCCGCCAACGCCGCCGCAATCTCCGACGGACCCGTGGTCGGGCCCAGGCTCAAGCGCAGGCTGGACCGCACCCGTTGGGGATCCAGTCCCAGGGCCACCAGCACGTGGCTGGGCTCGGGACGGCGCGCACTGCAGGCCGAACCGGCTGAACTCGCGATGCCTTCGGCCTCAAGCGCATGCAGCAACACCTCCGCCGGCACGCCGACGACCCGCGCAAAACTCAGATTGAGGATGTGCGGGGCCGCCTCGCCAGACTCCGGCGCGGGGCCGTTCGCTTCCAACCCGGGCAGGGCCTGCGCCAAACCGTGCCACAGTTCCAGCTTCAACGGCCGCAACCCCGGCGCCCAACGCGGCGCCAGCTCCAGGGCCGTCCCAAGACCCACAATCCCGGGCACGTTCTCCGTCCCCGGCCGCAGCCCGCCTTCCTGGGAACCGCCGGGCACCGGGGGCACCAGACGGACCCCCCGGCGCACCCACAGCGCGCCCACGCCTTTGGGCCCGCCCACCTTGTGGGCCGAAAGCGACGCCGTCCCCACGCCCCAGCGGGCGTACGGCGTCGGGATCTTGCCCACCGCCTGGACCCCGTCGATGTGCAGGGTGACTTCGGGCGCAGCCACCCGCAGGGCGGCAGCGATGTCCGCCACCGGCTGCACCGCACCGACCTCATTGTTGACGTGGGCAAACGCGCACAGCACGGTGTCCGGCCGCAGGGCAGCCAGGACCGACGCCGTCTTCAGGCAGCCGTCCGCCTCCACCGCCAGGCGCGTCACCGCCCAGCCCTCCCGCTCCAGCACGACGCAGGCGTCGAGGATGGAGCGGTGCTCGATGGCGGTCGTCACCAGATGGCACCCACGGGCACGGCGCGCGCGGCAGCGGCCGAGGATGGCGAGCTCGTTGGCCTCGGTCCCCCCGGATGTGAAGACGACCTCCTCGGGCTGTGCCGCCAACGCCTTGGCCACGACGGTCCGGGCGGTCGTGACGCTGGCGGCCGCGGCCATCCCCCAGCGGTGCGCGGAAGACGGATTGGCCCAGGCCCCCGCCGCCGCCGCGTCGGGCGTCGCCCCCATCGCCGTGACCATCGCACGCGCCACCTCAGGCAGGACCGGTGTCGTCGCGGCGTTGTCGAGGTAGGCCCGCAACGTGGAGGCGTCCATCGTTTGCTTCCCCATTCCCCGGCGGTGCACTTCTTGGGCAGCATACCACGCGGGTCCGGCGCGCCCGGCGTCGACGGCAGACTGCGGGCATGTCGGTAGCTTTGGGGCACGGCATAGCAGGAGGCATCCGTCGGCAAACCGAACGCCAGCCCTGTCCGGGTCGCGCCCGCAGACAGCCGGCGCGGTCGGGCGGCCCCGGCGCGACCGCAGGATCATCCGTTGCCGATCGCTGCACGGGATTGGCCCACAGATACAGGTACGGGCAAGGAAGCCTCTCGAACCCGACGCCATTCATGAAGGGAGGCAAGGCGTGGCCCCCCTCCGCGCGAGGGGTCGTCCCGCCAACCGCACATGAAGGCCGTGGTCATGGCCGGTGGAGAGGGAACCCGGCTGCGTCCGCTCACATCCAGTCGCCCCAAGCCGATGGTACCGGTGGTCGGACGGCCGGTCATGGAGCACATCCTGCACCTGCTGCGCCGGCACGGGATCACCGAGGTGATCGTGACCGTGCAGTACCTCTCGGCCCAGATCGAGCACTACTTCGGTGACGGGGCCGAGTTCGGCATGGAGATCACCTACTCGGTCGAACCGGAGCCTCTTGGCACCGCCGGCAGCGTGCGCCGCTGCGCCGCGGACCTGCAGGGGACATTCCTGGTCATCAGTGGGGACGCCCTGACGGATGTCGACCTCGGCCGCGTCATCGAGTTGCACCGCCAGCGCCAGTCCTGGGTGACGCTCGCCCTGGCCCGCGTGGCCAACCCGCTGGAGTTCGGGGTCGTGGTCCTCGACGGCTCCGGCGCCATCCAGCGCTTTCTGGAGAAGCCGGGGTGGGGGGAGGTCTTCTCGGACACCATCAACACCGGCATCTACGTCATCGAACCGCAGGCCCTGGCCGAGGTCCCACCCGGCCAATCCTACGACTTCAGCAAGGACCTCTTTCCAAGACTGATGGCGGCAGGGGCACCGCTGTACGGCTGCGCCGTCGACGGCTACTGGTGCGACATCGGCAACCTCAGCCAGTTCATGCAGGCCAACGAAGACGCACTCCGAGGCCGGGTCCACCTGGACCTTCCCGGTCGACGCTTCCCCGGGGACGTGTGGATCGCGGCCGGGGCTTCGGTCGCACCGTCGGCCAAGCTGCAGGGTCCACTGCTCATCGGTGAAAACTCATCGGTGCGCGAAGACGCCGTCGTGGAAGGACCGGCGGTGATCGGAGCCAACTCCGTGGTCGACCGCGGCGCGAGGGTCTCCCGGGCCGTGCTGCTGGGCAACGACTACGTCGGACCGCGCGCGGTGGTTCTGGGAGCCCTGCTCGGGCGCGGCCTGCGTATCGGAGCCACCGCCTCCGTGCAGGAAGGCGCGGTCATCGGAGACGGCTGCCACCTGCACGACGGCTGCCAGATCAAGCCGGAGGTAAAACTCTGGCCCAACAAGGTCGTCGATGCGGACGCGGTGGTCAATCAGAGCATCGTCTGGGGCGCGCGTTGGCAGCGTGCCCTGTTTGCGGCCGGCGGTGTCGGCGGCGTGGCCAACGTCGATGTCGGCCCGGAGATGGCCGTACGACTCGGGGCCGCCTACGGTTCAACCCTGCAGCGCGGGGACGCCGTCGTGGTCAGCCGCGACGGCCATCCCGCGTCCGTGATGATCAAGCGGGCCCTGATGTCCGGTCTGGCGTCCGCCGGTATCCGCGTCCACAACCTGGAGTCGGTGCCCATGCCGGTCATACGGTACGCCGCCAGCGCACTCAGCACGCGGGGCGGGGTATTCGTGCGGGTCGACGGGGACGCGCCCGCGCACCAAATGGAACTGCGCTTCCTGGACAATCGCGGCATCGATGTCGACACCGCCGCAGAGCGCAAGATCGAAAACCTGTATTTCCGAGAGGACGCGCGCCGCGTCGCGCCCGACGACGTCGGCACCATCAGCTACCCGGCGAAGGTTCTGGACATCTACCTGACCGGCTACCTCTCGGCGCTGGGCATGCTGCCCGCCGGCTCCGCGGCACCACGCGTGGTGTTGGACTACGGTGGCGGCAACGCGGGTACCGTGCTGCCACAGGCGCTGGCAGAGTATGGGGCGCAGGCCATGGCCATCGGCACGCCCGGTATCCGGGGGGCCGCGGCCCTCGTCGGCCGGGACCCCGTGGAACTGGACCAGGTGGTGCGGGCGCTGCGGGCCGACTGCGGCATCCACCTGGACGCCACCGGGGAACGGATCACGATCGTTGACGACCAGGGCCGGACGCTGTCCCACCAGGAGACCCTGGTGTTGTTTGCCACGCTGGCCGCCGGTCGGCAGCGCCACGCCGAGGTGGCCGTGCCGCTGACGGCGACGGCGGCCGTGGAGGCCGCCTGCCGTCCCCACGGGGTCACGGTGCGCCGAACCCGTTCGGGGGCACGGGCCCTGATGGAAGCCGCCTCCGCGGGCGGGTTGACCCTGGCGGGCGACGGCCTCGGCGGGTTCGCCTTCCCCGCCTTCCATCCGGGTCTGGACGGCATGTTCGCGACGGGTCTGCTGCTCAAATGGCTCGCCGAGTCGGATAGACCCCTCAGCGCACTGGTCGCAGCCCTGCCCCGCTCCGCCATCGCGGTC
This sequence comes from Clostridia bacterium, assembly GCA_027335515.1. The sequence continues at coordinate 788 of DAHWHT010000374.1, read as the reverse complement.
GACGCCGTGGCCTGTCCCTGGCAGGCCAAGGGACACCTCATGCGGCGCCTCGTGGAGGTCACCCGCGGCCAGCAGATCACCCTGCTGGAAGGTGTGAAGGTTCATCGCGGCGAGGCCTGGGTCGCCGTCCTGCCGGACGCCGACCGGCCGCTGGTCCACCTGCACGCCGAGCCGGTACCGGGAGACGGCCAGGAACTGCTGGATGAATACCGCCGCATCATCGCCGACATCGTGGCAGAGGTCGACATCGCAGCGGCCAGCGACGACGATCGCGCCACCTGACCAGGAGCGGATGCGGGGATGAACATGCCGGCGCGGTTGGCACGGCCTATGCCCACCGCGACCGGGTCGCAGGCGCAGCGACGCACAGGGGTGCAGCGGCGCCGGCGCGTGGTGCCCCGGGACAGGGTGCGCGCAAGACCGCGGACGGGCGGTCCGTGGAGGCGGCGGCGGGACACCTTCCGCGTTGCCGGGTCCCGCAAGAGGCCGGCGTGGGCGACGCCCCGCGGCCTGCCGACCCCCTCGGCGCCGCGAGGCCTGCGGGGTGGTGCCGGACCGGGACTTGAGCGCGGCCCACCAGCTTGCGGTCCTTGCGGCCACCGTCGCCGGGATTGGTCCGGGGACGCAAAACGCCCGCGGAGGGGACGCGGGCCCCGGCGCTGCCAGGCCGACCGCGGGGAAGCGGAAAGCCGGTACGGACGCAATCCGCGTCGCGTCCGACCGCCGCCTCTGCCCAGGCGGGCGCGGCGGATGTCGCGGTGTGTCCGGCACGTCGGGCGACGTTGCCA
>DAHWHT010000372.1 GCA_027335515.1 Clostridia bacterium | reverse complement strand
GGGTGACGTCGTCCTCCTCCACCTCGATGAAGGGGACGGTGTCCGATTCGGAGCGGTCGTCCATGATCAGCGCGTCGCACTTGACGTTGCTCTTGCAGCGCGGGCTGTCCGGCGCGATGCTCACCAGGCCGACGTAGGTCGTCTTGCCGCCGTCCTTGCTGATGGACTTGTTGACGATGGTGCTCGTCGTGTCGGGAGCCGCGTGCACCGCCTTGCCACCGGCCTGCTGATGCTGGCCCCTGCCGGCGAAGGCGACCGAAAGGATATCCGCCTTGGCGCCCCGGCCATACATGTACACCGACGGATACTTCATGGTCAGTTTGCTGCCGAGGTTGCCGTCGATCCACTCCATGGTGGCGTTTTCATAAGCCACCGCGCGCTTGGTGACAAGGTTGTAGACGTTGTTCGACCAGTTCTGGATGGTCGTGTAGCGGCAGCGCGCCCCTTCTTTGACGATGATCTCCACCACCGCGGAGTGCAGAGAATCCGTCGTGTAAACGGGGGCGGTGCATCCCTCGACGTAGTGCACGCGGCTGCCCGGCTCGCAGACGATCAGGGTGCGCTCGAACTGCCCCATGTTCTGGCTGTTGATGCGGAAGTACGCCTGCAGGGGGATCTTCACGTCCACCCCGGCCGGCACCCAGATGAACGAACCGCCGGACCAGGCCGCGCTGTTGAGCGCGGCGAACTTGTTGTCTTCCGGCGGAATCACCGTGCCGAAGTATTCCCGGAAGATGTCCTCATGCTCCTTGAGCGCCGTGTCGGTGTCCAGGAAGATGACGCCCTGCTTCTCCAGATCCTTGTTGATGTTGTGATAGACGACCTCTGAATCGTACTGCCCGGTTGCGCCGGCCAGAAACTTCTTTTCCGCCTCCGGGATGCCCAGGCGGTCAAAGGTGTTCTTGATGTTTTCCGGAACGTCTTCCCAGGCGGTGGCCTTCTTGTCGGTCTGGCGCACGTAGTAATAGATATCGTCGAAGTCCAGCGACTTCAGATCCGGGCCGCCCCAGGCCGAGGCGAGCGGCAGCGGCTTCTTGCCGAAGACCTCGAGCGCCCGCAGACGAAAGTCGCGCATCCAGCCCGGTTCGCCTTTGATCTCGGAGATCTGGGCGATCACCTCGGCGTCCAATCCCTTGCGGGATCGAAACAACGGCGCGGTTTCGTCATGGAACCCATACTTATACTCGCTATTCAGGTCAAGCTGCGCCACCGTTTCGGCCACGGCCGGCACCCCCCACACGGGACGGCATCCGCCGAACCCCGCAAATCCCTACCGTTGCACTCAGATATCCGGACCCGATGCTAGCGGTCCCGCCCGGCCGCGTCAAGCCCGGCGAGCCACGCGGAGGCTTGCGGGGCATGCTATCGGCCATGGCCGATCTGCCGCCCATCCCCGACGCGCCCCCCATGCAGCCGGTGCCGTGGCCGCGGGCCTTCACCGACTCCGACTGGGGATGGCAGGTCAAGTGGGACGGCCTGCGCTGCCTCGCGGCCATCGGTGCCGGAGGTGCCCGCCTCTTCGGCCGCCACCTCCAGCCCTACACCGACCGGTTCGCCGAACTCGCCGCCGACCTGCCGGGACAACTGGCCGCGGACTCCGCCCTCCTGGACGGGGAGATCGTCGCCCTGGACCCACGCGGCCGACCCTGCTTCCACGAGGTGCTCCGCCGCTCGGCCGGACGTCCCGGCGGCGGCCCCCTTGTGCTGGTTGTGTTCGATCTCCTGCACCTCGCGGGCAACGACCTGCGTGCCTGCCCCCTGCGCCAGCGCTGGCAGTACCTCGAATCCGCCGTGCGCCCCGGGCGCCGCCTGCACGTCGCCGCCAGCGGGCTTGCGGACGGGCCGGGATTGCTGGCGGCGGTAGAGCGCGCCGGCCTGGAGGGCGTGGTGGCCAAACGGCTCGCGTCCCCCTACCGCTCCGGCCACCGACCCGACTGGCGCAAGATCAAACCGCGCCGCCGCACAACCGCCCTGGTGGCGGGCGCCCACCGCACCCCGGACGGCCGGGTGCGGGCGCTTTCGCTCATGGCCTATGCCGCCGGGGAACCCGTCTACCTGGGCGATGTGGCGAGCGGCCTGACGCAACCGGCGCGCGCGTTGGCGGCCACGCTTTTGGCCCACGCCCCGACGGCCACCCCGCCGCCGGGGGCGCCGCGCGACCACGCCCACGTTTGGACCGCTCCCGTCCTGCTGGCAGAGGTCAGCTACGCGGAGGCGACGGCCGCGGGGCGCCTGCGCCACCCGGCGCTTCAATCGCTGCATCCACCGGGAAACCTCCGCCCGCCGGCGCCCTGACACGCAGGCCCGAACGCGGGTCCAGACCACACCGGACGGCAGGCGGCGCGACCACCCTGCGCGGCGAGCCGCGGCCCTTGACGTGCATGCGGTTCGTATTGTTAGATGATTTGCGAAATGTTTTCTCTCCCCGCTCTGGGGGTACCCGTGGAGGCTGGCCGACGGTGGCACTGGCAGACGTATTCAAGGCGCTCGCGGACCCGACGCGGCGGGAGATCCTGCGGCTGCTCGCCCAGGGGGAGCGATCGGCCGGTGCGATCGCCGACGCCTTTGCGATCTCCAAGCCGAGCATCAGCCACCACCTGTCCACCCTGCGCCACGCGGGCCTGGTCAGCGACGAACGGCGGGGTCAACAGATCTTCTATACCCTGAACACTTCCGTGCTGCAGGACGCGGCCGCCTGGGCCTTCGATCTGGCGGAACGGCACCGGACACCCATCCCCTCCAAGGAGGAAGACCATGAATCCATTGGCTGACGACGGCACCGACGGCGGCCGGGCATACGACCCCGGGGCGGAGGTGCGCAGGGATGGCGCGATCATCGGCCTGATCGCCGCGATGCTGGTCGCGGGGACGGTGGCGCTGCCCCGACTGCCGCAGCGGGTCGCGATCCACTGGAATGCGGCGGGCCAGGTGAACGGCTGGAGTTCGCCGCTGGTCGCGGCCTTCGCGCCGCCCCTGCTTGCACTGGTCGTCTGGGCCGGACTGCTGGCCCTGCCCGCACTGGACCCCCGTCGCCACCGCTACGCCAAGTTCGCGGCGACCTACCGCGCGCTGCGCTTGGTCGTGGTCGCGCTGGTGGCCGTCACCTACGGGCTCATCCTGGTCCATGGACTGGGCGGGCACGTGGACATCCCCGTCGACACCGCCCTTCTGCTGGCGGCAACGTTCCTCGTCATCGGCAACCTGTTGCCACGGGTGCAGCCCACCTGGTTCGTAGGCATCCGCACCCCCTGGACGCTTAGCGACGACGAGGTCTGGCGGCAAACCCACCGCCTGGCCGGCCGGATGTTCATGCTGGCCGCGCTCCTGCCCCTGGCCGGCCTGGCCGCGCCACCCAGAATCCTGGCCGGCCTCATCGTGGCGGCCGCCGTCGTGCCAGCGATCATCGCGGTGGTGTATTCGTATCTGCTGTTTTCCCGAGGCCACGGCAGCCAGGATCCAGCCGGCCGTCGGTGCGGCGGTAGCGACAGAGGGCCGGTCGCGGGATGCGGCCGCCCGAAAGGGTGATGGTGGTGATCTGGTGGAGCGCCGCGGGTATCGTGGCCGTCGTGCTGGGAGCGGGTCTGATCGCGCTGCGCCGGGGGGGATGGGCCTGGCTGGCGGCCGGAGCCGCCGGGTGGCTCGCGGCTCAGGCCTTGAAGGGCTTGCTCCTGATACCCCTGCTGGCCGCGCGTGGCGGGGCCGGCCCTGCCACGGTTGCCGCACTGGCGGCCACCTGGTGGTTCGCGCCGGGGGCGGCCCTGCTCGCCGCGGGGAGCGAAGAACTGGGCAAATACCTGCCGCTGCGCTGGCTGCAGGTGCAGACCTGGGACCGCGCCCTCGCCCTCGGGCTGGGCGCCGGGGCCTTGGAGGCCCTGCTCATCGCGGCCGGCCTGCTCGCGGCCGCCGCGGCACGCGGCCCCGCCGAGCCGGCGGTCGGGGCGGTGGTCGCGGTGTGGGAGCGCTTTTGGGCGGTGGCACTGCACGCCGGCCTGGCGACCATCCTCGGCATCGCCGTCGTGCGGCGGCAGGCGCGCTGGTTTGCCGCCGCCGTGGCGCTGCATTTCATCGGGGACCTGGGCGCCGCCTGGTATCAGCACCTGGCGGCGATCCACACCCCCGTGGCATCCATCCTGCCCGTGCTGTACGGAACGGAAGTCTGGACCGCCCTGGTGGCCGCCGCCGCCTGGATGTGGGGGCTGCAGCTCTGGCGGGCACAGGCAGCGGTGGATGTCTGAGTTGCGGCGCGGGACAGCCGGCGGGCATGGCAGCCCTGCGGCCGGGCGGCTCGCCGAAGGGCCGCGCACGGCGGACGACGGATGCGGATGCTGGGGATCGATTGCCTCAGCCCGCGGCCTCTGATACAATCCTGCCCTGCGCTGCCGACAGGGGTCGGCGGGCGGATAGCGGCGCCCGACAGGGCGCGAGGGGACGGTCGGCAATTGGCCAACAACAAGTCGGCAATCAAGCGGGTCCGGCAGGCGGAGGCACGGCGCAGCCGTAACCGCAGCGTGCGTACCCGCGTTCGCAACGTGAGCAAGACGGTTCTGCAGGCCGCAGCGCCGGGCAAGGATCCGGCCGCGCTGACGGACGCTTTGCGTGCGGCCCAGAGCATCATCGACCGCGCCGCCAAGCATGGCGTGCTGCACCGGCGGGCGGCCGCCCGCCGCAAGTCTCGTCTGGCCCGCCGCGCCCAGGCGGCCCTGACCGCCGGCCAGGCCTGAACCGCTAGCCCGGCCAGCGCAACTGCCGCCACCACGGCGTGCCGCGCCGGGCTGGCGGCGCGGCCCAGGCCGGTCCACAGGCACCCAGGCATTTGCGCAGGGTGTATCCGGGTCCCCATGGAAACTGCGCCGGCTTCCAACGCCGGTACCCGTTCCCCAGGTACAACCGTAGCGCCGCTTCATTATGGGCGTCCACATCCAACGTGCAATCCGCGACCCCCCGGGCGGCGACCGCCTCTTCGGCCGCCACCAACAGGCGGGTGCCGATACCTCGGCGGCGCCACAGCGGCGCAACGAGCAGATCGCTGACATGACCACGGCCGAAGGCTCCCCGCACCGCGCCCTGGAACGATACCGTCACCCCGCCCACCAGCCGCCCCCGGCACTCCGCGAGCAGGATGACCTGCCGCCCGGTCGCTGCAGCGGCAAAGCTGCCCTCCAGCCCACCCGCGCCCCACCCGATGGACTCCCGCAGCAGGGCCAGCGCCGGCAGGTCATGACCGCGAGCGACGCGGACGGTCACCTCAGCCGCCTGGAACGGAATCGCCATCGGCACCGCCCCCCGGGGGGTTTCTCCCGGCCGCGGTCCGTCGGCTGCAGGCGCCGCTCAGGCGCCGGACCGCGCAGCGAACGTTTCGGCGGCGGCATGGTGGCGCCCTGCCGCCGGAAGATGGCCCATCGCCTCCAGCACCCCAAGCAGGGCGTGGTCCACCGCGGCCGCTTCCTCCAACATCCCCGATTTCCAGCCGCGCTCCGCCTCCCACACCGGCACCGCCGCCGCCAGCAGGCGCTCCGCGTCCAGGCGGCGGCTCTGTTCCAGAGCCTTGCGGGCGACGAACGGATGCAGCCCAAGCTCCCCCGCCACCGCCTCGACGCGCCCCCCGCGCCGGCAGGCCTCCCCGACGGCCACGATCGTCCGCAGCTGCGATCCCACCGCATACAGGACCCGCGCGGCCGGCTCGCCCTGGCCCAGGAGTTGGCGGGCGATGGCGAGCGCCGGCCCCACCTGGCCAGCCAGCACGGCGTCCATCAACCCATACAGACGCTCCTCAACCTCCGCCGGCACCAGGGCGTCCAAAGCGGCGCCGTCCAGCCCGGGACCATACGCCGCGAGTTTCCGGAGTTCGGCGTCCATACGGCCGCACGTCGCGCCGGCAAGCCGCTCGCCCAGCCGCGCGGCCAGCTGCGGCGGCAGGTTTAGCTGCAACGCCCGGCAGCGGTCCCGCAGCCAGGCCGCGGGTTCGCGCGGGGCGACCGTGGCCAGCGCCACGCCCGCAGCCACCACCTTACGCGTCAGCCGCCGACGACGGTCCGCATCGGACGGGGAGCACAGGACGAGCGTAGCCTGGTCGACCGGGTGGTCCAGGTAGGTGATCAGCGCCTGTTCCGGCGTGGCGCGTCCCTTTGCGCCTTGGGTCTTGTCCTGGTCCGCCGCCGCCTCGTCCGTCGCACCCCGGCGGGGAGCGGCCACCCAGGGCGCATCGCGCACCACCACCAACCGACCTGGAACGAACCCGCGCGTGACCAGCGCCGCCACGACGTCGTCGGGCGTCGCCACCGCTCCATCCATGGTATGCTGGCCGATCTCCGGCACCCCCGCGCGCAGGGCGTCCAGGACCACCCGTTGCTGCCAATGGTCCTCACCCGCCAGCAGATAGACCGGGGCCCGCTGGCCACGGCCGATCGCCTGGACCACAGACTCATAGGGCAACGGCAGGACGGCCACCTCCCCCGCCGGATCCTCAGCCACGGGTGACGACGTTGACCAGGCGACCCGGGACCACGACCACCCGCACCGGAGCCTGGCCGCGGATCGCCGCCTGCACCCGCGGGCTGTCAAGGGCGAGCGCCTGCACGGCCTCGGCCGAGGCCTCGGCATCCACCTCCAGGCGGTCGCGCACCCGGCCGTCCACCTGAAGAACCAACGTAACCCGGTCGCGCGCCAGCAGGGACGGATCCGCCTGCGGCCACGGCTGACGGTGCACCGACCCGCCCTGGCCGAGCACCTCCCAGCACTCCGCCGCCAGATGGGGCGCGAACGGGGCCAGAAGCAAGGCCAGGGTGCGCCCGAGCTCCCCCACCTCCGCGGGCCAAGGCGCCGGATGCCCGTCCAACCAACCGTTCGCCTCGTTGCACAGGGTCATCAGGCTCGCGATCGCGGTGTTGAACGCGAACCGCTCCAGATCGGTCGTCACGCTGGAGATCGCCGCATGCACCGCCCGGCGCAGACGGCGGCCCTCCGCGCCCCCTACGGGATCCGGTCCGGCGGTGGCGGCCTGGCCACACAGGCGATAGATCCGCTGCATGAGCCGCACGGGACCTTCGATCCCACGCGGGTTCCACGGACCTCCGGCCTCCCACGGGCCGATGAACATCAGATAGACGCGCACCGCGTCCACACCGTGGCGGGCCGTGAGGTCGTCGGGGTTGACGACGTTGCCGCGGGACTTGCTCATCTTCTCGCTGTTCTCCCCCAGAATCACCCCCTGGTTGAACAACCGCGGCATGGGTTCGCGGTGGGTGGCCAGACCCAGGTCGCACAGCGCTTTGGTGAAAAAGCGGGTATACAACAGGTGCATCGTCGCGTGCTCCACCCCGCCGGTATAGACATCGACGGGGAGCCAGGCGTCCGCCGCGGCGCGGTCAAACGGCCGGTCGTCGCAGTGCGGCGACAGGTAGCGGTACTGATACCACGACGAATCCACAAACGTGTCCATCGTGTCGGTCTCGCGCTGTGCCGGCCCGCCGCATTTGGGACAGGGGCATTGGCGGAATTCCGCGTGGTACTTGAGCGGCGACTCGCCGGTCGGCAGGAAGCGCGCATCCTCGGGCAGGCGCAGGGGCAATTGGTCATCGGGAACCGGAACACTGCCGCAGGCATCGCAATGCACGATGGGAATGGGCGTGCCCCAGTACCGCTGGCGGCTGATCAGCCAGTCCCGCAGGCGGTAGTTGACGTGGCGCCGCCCCAGGCCGCGCGATTCGAAATCGTCCGCCAGACGCTCGCAGGCCGACTCGGAGGGCAGCCCGCTGTACGGCCCCGAGTCGACCATCGTCCCCGGACCGGTATGTGCGGCGGCCAGCGGCCCCCCCGCATACCCCGGGGGGGCGACCACCACCGGGGCCGGCAGTCCGTAGCGGCGCGCGAAATCAAAGTCGCGCTCGTCATGGGCCGGAACCGCCATGATGGCCCCGGTGCCGTAGCTGGCCAGCACATAATCGGCCACCCACACCGGCACGGGCGCATCCGTCAGAGGGTGGCGCGCGAACGCCCCGGTGGGGACACCCGTGCGCTCACGGTCGGCCGCCAGCCGCTCGATCTCACTGCGGCGGCTGGATTCGGCGCGGTAGGCCTCGACGGCGTCCCGCTGCCCCGCGGTCGTGATCTCGTCGACCAGGGGATGTTCCGGAGCCAGGACGCAGCAGGAGACACCGTAGACGGTATCCAGCCGGGTGGTGAAGACCTCAAAGCGCAACTCGGGCCGCCCCTGGATGGCAAAGCTGAACTGCACACCCTCCGAGCGGCCGATCCAGTTGCGCTGCATGGTGATCACCCGCTCCGGCCACTCCAGACCACTGAAGTCGAGCAACTCGTCTGCGTAGGCCGTGATGCGGAAGAACCACTGGTCGAGGTCCTTGCGAATCACGGGCGTATCACAGCGTTCACAACTGCGGTCGACGCCGACGACCTGCTCCCGGGCCAGGGTGGTGTTGCACTTCGGACAGAAGTCGACCGGCGCGAACTTCTTATAGGCCAACCCCTTCTCATACAGGCGCAAGAAAAGCCACTGGTTCCAGCGGTAATAGGCGGGGTCGCAGGTGACCACCTCGCGATCCCAGTCGAAGTCTGCGCCCATAGACCGCAGTTGGCCGCGCATGCGCTCCATGTTGGCCGTTGTCCATCGATGGGGGTGCACCCCGTGGCGGATGGCGGCGTTCTCGGCCGGAAGGCCGAAGGCGTCAAAACCCATCGGGAAAATGACATCGTCGCCCACCATGCGCCGATAGCGCGCGTGCGTGTCCGCCGGCACCATGGCAAACCAGTGGCCGATGTGCAGATCTCCGGATGGGTAGGGAAACATCGTCAGCGCATAGTGCTTGCGCCGCCCCGGCGCGGGCAGCCGATCACCGGCGTTGGCGGTGCGGGGGGACTCGGCCTCCCAGCGGGCCCGCCACTTGGCCTCGATCTCCACCGGATCATAGCGCGAGGCCGCCGGAGGAGAAGCCGTTATCGGGGATCCGCTGCCGGATGCATCCGTACCCACTTGGTCGGACCTGGCTCAAACCCCGGCCGTCCAGCCGGCCCCGCCCGGCCAGGCCCTGGCCCCTTTCGGCCCCCGGGATTTCCCCGACGCGTATCCGCCGGAGGAGGGGGGCAACGGGCGGAAGACTGCGCCACAAGACAGAAAAACCCGCCCCGTATCCGGGACGAGCCTCCGCCCGGTCACGCATCCGGGGCCGTCCGCCCACGCGGGCCGGGCACGGCCATGGACCGTACCAATATTGTACGGCGCGGTCCATGACCGGTCAACGCAAGCCCTCTTCAGCCGGCGGCCTTCGCGCCCTTGGCCACCGCGGACTTGGCGGCGGTCGTGCCGGAGGCCTTGCTCGATGACGTACCGGACACCGCGGTCGAAGACGTGCCGGACGCCGGGTGCGCGCCCTTGACGTGGTGGGCCTGGGCCGCGGCCGAGCGCTGCAGGGCGTTCACCTGCTGCGCCGCCGAGCGCATCGCCAGGTCCACCCCCTGCTTGCGCGACAGGGCGGAAGCCAGCGCGTTGTTGATGATGGTCATGGCCTGCGGGTGCTGATACTTGAAGGTGCGCCCCGCAATGCCCCACTTCTGGGCGGCCGGGATGAACCACTTGAGGCCGACGGATTTCGCCTGCGGCGCCACCGACTCGACGACGCTGACGTATTCGTGCCACAGCGATACCAGGCTCGGCGTGCGCAGCAAATACTTCATGCAATAGCGGGACCAATAGGGCTCAGCGGCCAGGAAACGCAGCAGGGCCCAGGCCTCCGGGATATGCTTTGATGTCGCGCTGATGGCGTGGTAATCCGTGGCCTCAAAGCACACCCGGCCAGCCGGGTATCGGGGGATCGGGAAAAAGGTCCATTTGAACTTGTTGCGGTAGTTGGTGAACGCATAGGGAATGTTGTTGGATCCGAACTCGGCAAAGGTGCAGTTCGTCGCGATATTGTTACCGCCAGCCACCTTGTCCCAATACAGCTGGTCGAACCACGTCACGGCCTTGACGACGCGAGGATCGTCCAGCGTGCACACCGTGCGCGACGCGTCCATGACCGAGCCGCCGTAGATGTGCATGGCGTAGGCGCGGGTGTCGCTGGTGGCCGTCCCCAGCATCCCGCCGCCCATGTCATCCAACGCAACCCCGAAGTGGTGCGTGCCGTTCTTGTCCCAGGTAGCCTTGCGGTAGAGTGCCGCCGCCTCGGCCGACGTCCAGTTGGGGTCCGGATAGGACACCCCCAGAGTGTCCAGGTCGGTCAGGTTGATGGCCATCACATCCACGTGGACGTAGCACGGCAGAAACCACGTGCCGTGCTGCGTCTGCAGGCTGTGCATCTGCCCCGGCGACCACAGGGATGTCGCGAGGTTGTCGCGTCGCAGATACGGATCGAGGTTCACGACCAGGTTCTGCGCCAGGTACGGCGGCAGAACCCAATCCTCAAAGACATCCGGCGCGGTCCCCGCCAGAATGCTGGTCGCGAAACCGCCGCCGCCTCCGGGGGCAACCACCTTGACCCGGATACCGCGGTTGTGTTGCTCAAAGTATTGCATACCGGGCTTGAGAAAATTCATCCAATGGGCTCCAGCCTGAACCCACTGCCCCCACGGGGCGAAGGTGATCTCGACCACCCCTGAGCCCGTCGTCGGGTGCGCCGTGTTGCCGGCCTTCCCCAGGCCGCCCTGCCCACACGCCGCGAGCATACTGGCGGCCACCAACCCTCCTGCCGCGCGGGCGCCCGTCCCGATCAGGAACCTGCGGCCAGTCCGTGAAGACATCCCCGCGCCCCTCTCACCGTGCGCATTTCATGTGGTGTCAGCAGTTGCCCGATTTGGCTGACAAACCGCGACATCTGCCATTCGTGCCGCCCCAATCCGGCTTGCGCCGGTCGCCCCTGGACCCTCCCGATCGTTACCGGGCAGGGGCCGACCCCATGACGCCTGAGTGGGGTCGGCGGGCCACTGGGAGTCCGGCGCCTCTGCCGGCAAGCCGCTTGCGCACGCACGCGGGACCAGCAACCAGCCCCACCACGGGTCGGCGCCTCCCGGCACCAAGCAAGGGCCTCAGGCCGCGGGGGCATCCGTCGTTGTCCTGACGTTGGCCCCCGCAACTGCGACCGCCTTTCGGCGACGACTCGTTTCGGCTGCCCGCTTCTCGTGCGCGGTGGGATACCGGAAGTTCCGGTCCCACTTCCGTTTCAGGTTCAGGGCGGCCACGATGTTCGCCTCGCCCGTCCAGCCACAGCACCCGCACCGGAAACGGCTGGGATAGCCGTGCCCACCGGGAGAGAACCTCTCGCCCAGGTGGCTGCAGTGCGGGCAGGCTTGATGGGTCCAGGCCGGGTTGCGTTCCACGACCAGGATCCCGTGACACAGGGCCAGGTGCCGGGCATGCGCCAGCACCTGACCACGAAGCCAGTAGGTGCGCTTGCGGTTGGTCCGCCGGCTCCAGGACAGGCCGCGCTGCGGACGGTAGGGGCGCAGGCTCGGACACCAGCACCGCCAGCCCACTGGCCACTGCCCAGGCGACGAGGGCCGCCGCCACCGTAGCACTTGTGCCACATCCCCCTCGCAAAACCCGGCGTGCGAATTGCCCGCACCGGGCTCCCCAGACAGCACTTGCGGTCCTTGCCCTCACGCCGTGGCGTGGGCGAGGATCGGCTTCGGAAGCTCAAACCAGGGGCGGCTTCGCAGGTGCGTCCAGAAGAGCCGATGCCTCTGGCTTCTCCTTCTCAGTGACCGCACCCACTGCCTTTCCACGTCGTTGCGGATCCAGCGGAGCTTGGGGTGGCAATGGAGGCCAAGCGCGTCATCGGCCGCAGCCGACCTGCGGACTCCCAACGCTAGACCCTGCAGACTGAAATGCCGAGACGTTTCTCTGTTTGCCCGGTCGAGATCGTCTGTTCGTTTGCCATGCCCCTGTTCTCTACCATAGGTAGGCGATGTCAAGAGGTAAAGGTAGCTCCCGCGCCATGAATCCCGACGGGTGCATTCCAGCCTGAAGGGCCGGCGCGAATCGGATTCGACCTCGACCACACGACAACCTTCCATCGGTCTTCCATCCCCTGGGTGGCGTCGTTCCGGGGTGGCGGTACGGGACCATCGTCCATGGCAGGGTATGGGTGAGGAGATGGCGCTGCGGGCCGCGATGCGCTCGCCAGGGACGCGGCAGCGATGCCGCGGAACACGATGGCGCAGGGCACCGCGTCGTTCCACCGCGACGGTGCGGTGGGAGACGAGATGCCGCGTCTCACCCGCCAGGAACCTCATCACGAAACCTACGCAGGCGGGCGAGTCGCAACCGACTGGCTGCGCAATGGGTGTGCTGCGCCGGCGTAAAGCCTACGGGGCCACCGCATCCGGCCCGGCCGCCCCCGCAAGGGCCGGAAGGCTCGCGTCCCCGTCGGCCCCGGGTGTGGCCGTTGCTGCGGTCGATCCCGCCACACCAGCCAAACGCGCAGGCGGCGCGTGCCCCGCGCGCAGACCGACCGCCGGGGCCGGGGCGGCCTGCGCTGCAGGCCGTGCGGCCAGTCCCTCCACACTGCCCCACTCGCGGCCGGGAGCATCCGAGCCGGCCACCCCGCCCGCCTTGCCAGGCACGGGGCCGGCGCATTGACGCAGGACGGCCTGTCGCTGCGCGATCCGGCAGCCGCAAGCCCCCCGGTCTCAGCGTGCGGTCCTGACGCAGTGCACGGCTCCGCGGTCTGACCGACGACGCAAAGGGCAAGTTGAAGACGCCCGGCAGCAGCGAACGCTGTGAAGCAGGCGAAAGCGCCTACCCGTGGCATGTAAAGCAGCACGGGGGTGATTCAGGTGGCGAAGGTGCAACTGGCCGTGGTGGGGTGCGGCGGCATCGCCAAGCGGCACCAGGACGCTTGGAAGGCGATCCACGGCACGGAGCCGGACTTGGTGGAGATCGTGGCCACGTGCGATGCCTACCGGCCGGCGGCCGAGCGGTACGCGGACGAGGTGGCGCAGTTCCAGGGCAATCGTCCCGAGGTGTACGAGAGCGTCGACGAGATGCTGCGAGCCGGACGCGCGCAGGCCGCCGACGTGTGCACGCCCCATTACCTCCACCATGTGGTGGCCCTGAAATGCATCGCCGCCGACGTGGCGGTACAGGTGGAAAAGCCCTCGGGCCTGACGGTTAAGGCCACCAAGAAGATGATCGAGGCGGCCTGCGCGCGCGATGTGCTCCTCGCCACCGCGGAGAACGTGCGACGCGGGCCCTCCCAGCGCACCGCCTGGTGGCTGCTGCACGAATCCGGCCAGTTGGGCCCCGCGCAGGGTTTCTGCATGCAGCGGGTGCACCACGAACCCGTGGCGGATCCGTCCCAGGCACCCGCCTGGGTGTGGCGCTCGGAGCGCACCCTGTCGGCGGGGGGATGGGTGATCGACTCGGGAGCGCACTTTATGGACACGATCCGGTACCTCTTCGGCGACGTGCACAGTGTGTACGGGTGCGTGCGGAACCTCGTGCCGCACCCGCTGGTCAAAGGGGGCCTGCGGGCGTACGACCAGAGGGAGGACTTTTTCGTCGCGATCCTGCAGTTTGAGAGCGGCGTGGTGGGCCAGTGGGGACGGACGACCGTCTTCCCCGGACACGACTGGTTCCAATGCGCCATCTACGCGGAGCGCGGCGCAATCGTAGACCCTTCCGGGGACATCTTCCACGGACCCAGGCCCCAGGCCCGTGTGCAGGTGGAAGGGCAGACCCCGCGGGCTCTCCAGGACATCTACCCCGAGTTCCTCGAGTCCCTGGGCCCGGAACGCCGGCAGCGTCTCTTTCCGCACGACTTCACTGACGTGGAGTTTCGCATAAAGCTCAACCATATTTCGGAAGCGCATGAGATAGTATACGAATGACCGGCTGATAGCCGGTGGACGTGAAATGTCTTATGTGTCACGACAAGGACGCAGCCGGGGGGTGAAGTTACCCGGCGCGAG